>JAGBGL010000066.1 GCA_017936025.1 Bacillota bacterium
AGCCATTTTCAGCGGCATCGAGCAGCTGGAAAAAGATATGCTGGAACTTTCGGCTGAGATCTCTGCAAGATCCGAAGCCGGAGAGCACGGACCGGAACTTGAGAGACTGCTTCATAAATACGACCAGATGAATGAGGACTTCCGCGACAGAGGCGGATACAGTTACAAGAGCGAAATCAACGGTATCCTCAGCAGCATGGCCTTCGGTGAGGACTTCTATAATAAGAAAATATCCACACTTTCGGGAGGCGAGCGTACGAGACTGGCGCTGGCATGTCTGCTTCTGAAAAAGCCCGACATCCTGTTCCTGGACGAACCGACCAACCATCTTGATATCGGCACACTTAAATGGCTGGAGCAGTATCTGAAAGCATACAGGGGGACTATCCTTATCGTTTCCCATGACAGATACTTCCTTGACCAGACAGTGAACCGTATTTTCGAAGTAGAAAACCACAAATTATATACATACAACTGCAGCTACAGCGGCTATGCTGAACAGAAACGTCAGCGCCGTGAGGCTCAGATGAGAAAGTACCAGAATCAGCAGAAGGAAATCGCCCGTCAGGAAGAAATGATCCGCAGATTCAAGCAGCATGGTACAGAACTGCTGGCGAAGCGTGCGGCTTCCAGAGAAAAGAGACTGGCACAGATCGAACTGGAGGACAGACCGGAAGCACTGCGCGGCAAAATGAAGCTCCAGTTCCACCAGAACTTTAAGAGCGGTAACGATGTACTGCTGGGCGAAGGATTGTCGAAGAGTTTTGGCTACGGCTCCAATCAGAAGCACCTGTTCAGTAATGTCAATTTTGACATCAAGCGCGGTGAACGCATCTGTATCGTGGGTGCCAACGGAGTCGGCAAGACAACACTGCTGAAGATCCTCATGGGTCAGCTGGAAGCAAACAGCGGCAGGCTGAAAGTCGGTCACAATGTTGAGTTCGGATACTATGATCAGGAGCAGGCGCTGCTTACAGGAAGCAATACTGTCCTGGAAGAAATCCATGATGCATACAGACTGTACACAGACACTGAACTCAGAAATATTCTGGGCAGGTTCCTGTTCCAGGGCGACCAGGTATTCCTGGAAGTGGGGGCTCTTTCCGGAGGAGAAAGAGCACGCCTTTCTCTGCTAAAAATGATGCTGTCCGGTTCCAATGTACTGATCCTGGACGAACCTACCAACCATCTGGACATCGAGTCCAAAGAAGTTTTCGAAGATGCTCTGATGGACTTCCCGGGCACAGTGATCGTAGTTTCCCATGACCGTTACTTCCTGAACAAAATCCCTACACGCATCTTTGAACTGGGACATGAAGGAATAACGACATACCTGGGAACATATAATTATTACGTAGAAAAGAAGCAGGAAATAGATTCCGGTAAGAAATATCTGGAGGAATTGTCGGGGGCTTCTGCAAAAGAAAAACCTGCGGCTGAAGAGGGCGAGCTGAGCAGCAGCGAACAGCGCCGCTTGAAGAAGGAGCAGGAAGCAGAACAGAGAAGGCTCAGGCGTCAGCTGGAACAGGCTGAAAAACGCATCGATGAACTGGAAACAGCTATCAGCGAAGTGGAAGCAGAACTCTGCAAAGAGGAGAATCTGACCGACCACAACAAACTCCACGAATTGAGTAAAAAAATGGACGGTCTGAAGGAGGAGCTGGCAGTAGAATACGACAAATGGATGGAACTCCAGGAAGTGTAATCTGCGCTTTATGACAGATGGAAAAATATGACTGTGTGCCAGTAGAAAAATAAGGTAAAAACAGTTGCATTATAAAGATTAAACCACTATAATAAGCATGTGCTGTACAAGCAGATAAAATCCTGCGGCAGTACGTTTAATGATATGGAGGTAAAAATTATGATTTTTGATAAGATTAAAGAAATTATTGCAGAACAGTTAGGCGTTGAAGAAGACGTCATTACAATGGAAACAAACCTGATGAAAGACCTGGAAGCAGACTCCCTGGACGCAGTTGAAATCATCATGGCTATCGAAGATGAATATGACATTGAAATTCCTGACGAAGATGCAGAAAAATTCCAGATCGTAACAGACATCGTTAAATATCTGGAAGACAGAGCATAAGATTATAAACAATGAATTAGAGCCCGTCGAAAGACGGGTTTTAAGATTAAATTAAAAGAGGGTTATGATGAAAAAAGATACTAAAATCTCAAATGTGGTAATCAAAAGACTGCCGAGATACAGAAGATATCTTAAAGAACTGCAGAGAAAGGGAATCAGTAAGATTTCTTCCAATGAGTTCTCAAGG
Organism: Bacillota bacterium; assembly: GCA_017936025.1. Classification (GTDB taxonomy): domain Bacteria; phylum Bacillota; class Clostridia; order Peptostreptococcales; family Anaerovoracaceae; genus RGIG9096. Next base: position 2,280 of record JAGBGL010000066.1, read on the forward strand.
CTTATCGGATATACTGCTTCCCAGATCAGACAGGACCTGAATAACTTCGGCGGGTTCGGGCAGCAGGGATACGGATATAATGTAGACAGTTTGTATAATGAAATCAGCGCGATACTGGGTCTTGACCAGGAATATAAAATGGTCATCGTAGGGGTCGGCAACCTGGGCCAGGCGATTGCGAATTATACTTATTATTATAAAGCCGGATTCGTGGTACATGGATTGTTTGATGTAAATCCGAGACTGATCGGTATCAAGATCAATGATATCGAGGTCATGGACTATGAAAATCTGGTTGAATACGTAGAAGACAACAATATCGATATCGGTATTATCTGCACAACTAAAGACAATGCACAGGAAGTCGCAGACAAACTGTGTTTTGCCGGTGTGAAAGGAATCTGGAACTTTGCACCTATAGATCTGGAAGTTCCCGACCATGTAGCTGTTGAAAACGTACACCTCAGTGACAGCTTACATTCACTGGCATACCATATGAACCGTAACGGTGAAAGCAGACAATAAAACTAAGGGGCGGCAGCAGATGCACACTGCAGGAGATGCAGACACCGCTGATTTTCCGGAAGTAAAAAAAATAACCGTTTCGTAATGAAACGGTTATTCTTGATTGCCTATTCGATAATTAAGCTTCGATAGCGCCTGTTGGGCAAGCTCCCATGCAAGCTCCGCAGTCGATGCAAGAACCAGCATCGATAACGAAGATTCCATCTCCTTCAGCGATAGCGCCTACTGGGCATTCGCCAACGCAAGCTCCACAAGATACGCAAGCATCTGTAATTTTATAAGCCATTCTAGTAACCTCCTTAAAAATGTTTGATTTCACGATATACCGATTATATCAGAAGGGTAATGAAAAGGCAAGATGAAAGTTTATGCATTAGTAGGAAAAAGCGGGACTGGAAAAAGTTATCAGGCCCAGAATTTATGTAGAAAATTAAAAATCAGAGGTATAATCGACGATGGTCTGTTCATTTATGAAAACAAAGTCGTTGCCGGTATTTCCGCAAAAAGACAGGAAACATATATCGGTGCAGTAAAAACTGCGCTGTTCACAAAACCTGAACATCAGAAAGATGTGTCAGAAAGTATCAGAAAAGTGAACCCTGCAAAGCTGCTGCTGATCGGAACATCTGATGAAATGGTGCGCCGTATTGCAAAAAGGCTGGAGATCCCGGAAATTTCTGAGACTATTTATATCGATGATATCACAACAGAAGAAGAACGTGCCATAGCATATAAACAGCGTAACGAGATGGGTCAGCATGTAATCCCTGCTCCTGCGTTTCAGCTTAAGAGACAGTTCTCAGGATATTTTATGTCACCGCTGCTGCTGTGGAAGGATCTGACTGCCGGCAGGAATTCTATGGCCGAAAAATCTGTAGTGCGCCCGACTTACAGCTATCTGGGCGATTACAGACTCTCAGATAAAGTATTCAGTGACATTCTGACGTGTGTGGCTTCTGAAATCGAAGGTGTACACGATGTAACAAAGGTGGTCGCAGTCAACATCCCAGAGGGGGTCGAAATGAAGGCAATTGTTAATATGAAATACGGCCACAGCATCCTGGAAGCAGCAAAGGAACTGCAGGCGGTCGCAGTAAAGGTCATCGAAGACATGTCTGCCTTCAATGTCGGCAGGCTGGATATTGAAATAAGAGGTATCGTCAAATGATAGTGCGCGAGAATGTAAAAGATTTTCATCTCGATCATATATTTGACTGCGGACAGGCTTTCCGTTGGGAAAAACAGGATGATGGAAGCTATACAGGGATAGCCGGAGGCCGTATCGCCAACATACAATTTGAACCGTATGAAGGACGTACTGCCGAAGGACGTCTGATAATCAGCAATGCTCATGAAGAAGATTTCCCGTTCTGGGAGAAGTATCTTGATATGGGACGCGATTATGAAAAGATAAAAACAGATCTGGGAAAGGATCCTGTAATGGCGACGGCTATAACGTACGGCGAAGGTATCCGTCTGCTGCAGCAGGAACCGTGGGAAACTCTCATTTCCTTCATTATATCCCAGAATAACCATATTCCGAGAATCAAGAAATGCATAGAATCTCTCAGCGAGAATTTCGGAGAGAGCGCAGGAATATATAATGGGAGAGAATTCTATTCGCTTCCATCCCCGGAAAAACTGGCTTCTCTGACAGAGGAAGACCTGGCGGTATGCAGGCTGGGGTACAGGGCCAAATACCTGATCGCAACAGCGAAAAGGGTATGCGAGCTGGGAATAGACAGCCTTAATGGTGCGGCGCTCCCGCATGTTTCATCGGCAGAAGCATATGAATATATTACAGGATTTACAGGCGTAGGCCCGAAAGTTGCCAACTGTATCATGCTGTTTGCTCTCGGCAAGTATGACAGTTTTCCGCTGGATGTGTGGATGAAGCGGGTCATGGAAGAGGAATACGGGCTGAAAACCCCGAAAGCCATGGCTGAATTTGCATCTGAGACCTTCGGAGAGTATGGCGGCTTTGCGCAACAATACCTGTTTTACTATATAAGAGAAAGAAAATAGAGAGAATTTGGTTGACAATAACATATAATAGCATTAAACTGATTTTAGCACTCGAATGGTGAGAGTGCTAAAACGGGTTGAGAGATTAAAAGATTTGAACTGGAGGAAAGAAAGACATGAGCTTTGGAATTAAACCATTAGGAAGCAGAGTAGTAATCAAAAGAGCAGTTGCGGAAGAAAAGACTGCAAGCGGCATTATCCTGGCATCTCAGGCTAAAGAACAGCCTCAGACAGCTGAAGTCGTTGCAGTAGGTCCTGGAACTGAAGATGAAAAAATAGAAGTAGCGGTAGGTGACAAAGTTATTTTTGCGCAGTTTGCAGGAACTGAAGTGAAATATGACGGTGAAACTTACATCATCATCAGCCAGAGAGATATCCTGGCTATCATTGACTAATCAGAAGGAGAGGGATTAAAAATGGCGAAAGATTTATTTTACGGCGAAGAAGCCAGAAGAAAATTACAGGCAGGCGTAGACAAACTGGCCAACACTGTAAAAATTACATTAGGACCTAAAGGAAGAAATGTTCTGCTGGACAGAAAATTCGGCACACCGCTGATCACAAACGACGGTGTTTCTATTGCCAGAGAAATCGAACTGGAAGATGCTGTTGAAAACATGGGTGCGCAGCTGGTAAAAGAAGTTGCGACTAAGACTAACGATGTTGCCGGCGACGGTACAACAACAGCAACTCTTCTGGCACAGATCATCATTAAAGAAGGTTTCAAAAACGTTGTGGCAGGCGCAAATCCGATGGTACTGAAAAGAGGTATCCAGGGAGCGGTTGATGTTGCAGTTGCTGAAATCGCAAAACTGTCCCAGGAAGTTGAAAGCAAAGAAAGTATTGCTCAGGTTGCGGCTGTATCCGCTGCTGATGAAAACATCGGTCAGCTGATCGCAGAAGCAATGGACAGAGTCGGAAAAGACGGCGTTATCACAGTTGAAGAAGCAAAATCCATGGGAACAACTCTGGAAGTTGTTGAGGGAATGCAGTTCGACAGAGGATACCTGTCCCCATACATGTCTACAGACCTGGAAAAAATGGAAGCTGTTTTAGCTAATCCATACATTCTGCTGACAGACAAGAAAATCACGCAGATCCAGGAACTGCTGCCTGTTCTGGAACAGGTGCTGCAGACAGGAAGAAAACTCCTGATCATCTGTGAAGATCTGGAAGGCGAAGCTCTGGCAACTCTGGTTGTTAATAAACTGAAAGGAACTCTGGACTGCGTAGCAGTTAAGGCTCCGGGATTCGGCGACAGAAGAAAGGCTATGATGGAAGATATCGCTATCCTGACTGGCGGTACAGTGATTTCCGAAGAGCTGGGCTACGATCTGAGAGAAGCAACTCTGGATATGCTGGGAACAGCAGGCACTGTAAAAGTAAATAAAGAAGTTACAGTCATCGTAGACGGTGCAGGAAATCCTGCTGAAATCGCTGCAAGAATTAACCAGCTGAAATCCCAGCTGGAAGATATCACTTCAGAATTTGAAAAAGAAAAGACTCAGGAAAGACTGGCTAAGCTGGCCGGCGGCGTTGCTGTCATCCAGGTAGGTGCGGCTACAGAAACTGAACTGAAGGAAAGAAAGCTGAGAATCGAAGACGCTCTGAACGCAACTAAGGCTGCGGTTGAAGAGGGAATCGTATCCGGCGGAGGTGTTGCTCTGGCAAACGCTATCCCTGCAGTTGCTAAATATGTAAAAGATCTGGCAGGCGATGAAAAGACAGGTGCTGCAATCATCCAGAGAGCTCTGGAAGAACCTGTTAGACAGATCGCTGAAAACGCGGGCTTTGAAGGTAGCGTAGTAGTTGCTAAAGTTCTGGCAAGCGAAGCAGGTGTTGGTTTCAATGCTGCAACAGAGGAATATATCAATATGATCCAGGCAGGTATCGTTGACCCTGCAAAAGTTACAAGATCTGCTCTGCAGAATGCGGCTTCCGCTTCCGCGATGCTGCTGACTACAGAAAGCTGCGTAACTGATATTCCGGAAGAAAATCCAATGCCGATGGGCGGCGGAATGGGCGGCGGAATGCCGGGAATGATGTAGTTCGGACCTGATTATATCTTATTTTTCAAAATTAGTTGTTTGGCGTTTGTTTAATGTGGTATATATAAAATATCAAACACAGTAAGGTATCAGATTTTGATGAATATGGAGGATGGAAATATGTTAGATAGAAAAGTAGTTGAATTATTAAACCAGCAGGTAACAAAAGAACTGTATTCCGCTTATTTATACCTGGATATGGCAAACTATTACAAAGATGTGAGCCTGGATGGCTTCTATAACTGGTATAAGATCCAGGCTATGGAAGAGCGCGATCATGCGATGCTGTTCATGGAATATCTGCAGCAGAACGGTGAGAGAGTTGTTCTGGAAGCTATCGACAAACCGGACAAGGAATTCAATGAATTCATCGATCCGCTGAAAGCAGGAGCAGAACATGAACGTTATGTAACAAGCCTGATTCACGATATCTATGCAGCAGCATATGAAGTAAGAGATTTCCGGACAATGCAGTTCCTCGACTGGTTTGTAAAAGAACAGGCTGAAGAAGAGGATAATGCAGATACAATGGTAAGCAGATTTGAACTGTTTGGCAGCGACGCGAAAGGTCTGTACATGCTGGATTCCGAACTGGCAGGCAGAGTTTACACAGCTCCATCCCTGACTTTATAATAAAAAAACGGTATAATGGGCACCCTCAAAATGATGTGTACCCAGTTTCCTGGACACATTGAATGACGAATCAAGCACACATGGATGCTTCCCTGTACTTTACAGGGGGCATCCATTTTGTTTTCTTTTGGATCCGCTCATTGTTGTAATAACTTATATATTCTTCAATAGCTTTTGAAAAAGCTTCAAATGAGCCATATTCTTTTTCGCACCCATAATACATTTCATTCTTTAATCTTCCAAAGAAGGTTTCCATGATGCAGTTATCAATGCAATTGCCTTTTCTAGACATGGATTGAGTTATTCCATGCTCTTTTAATGTGTTTCTAAAGTATTCATGTTGGTACTGCCATCCTTGATCTGAGTGGAATATTAAGCCTTTAACGTCTGGAAACTTCTTAAATGCTTTATCTAGCATTCTATGGATTTGTTCTAAGTTGGGGCTAAGCGATAAATCATATGATATGATTTCGTTTGTATTCATATCAAGAATTGGCGAAAGATAACATTTTCCCCATGGAAAATTGAACTGAGAAACATCTGTTGTCCATTTTTGCAAAGGCATATTTGTACTGAAATCTCTATTAATGATATTGTCAGCAACTTTGCCAACATTACCTCTATATGAATGATATTTTTCCTTGGGGCGTTTTCCCATTAGCCCCATATTACGCATAAGTCGCTGAACTCGTTTGTGGTTTACGTTATGGCCGCGATTTACAAGCTCTCTATGAATGCGTCTGACACCATATCTGTGCTTATGGTGTTCAAAGATTTCGGTTATTTCAGCCATAAGTTCCTTATTTCTGATTGCTACAGCATCCACTTTGCTGATTTCGTAATAGTAAGTGGATTTAGATAGTTCCATAGCACTTAACAGGTATTTCAGTTGGTATCCTTGTTCTCGGAGTTCCTTGACAATCGCTGCTTTTTCGCCTTGAGTTGCGCAGCTTCCTTTTCCTTGCTCAAGGCTTCCAGTTTTTTTCTGACTGCAAGTTCCGTTCTCAAATATTCTGTTTCTTCACGAAGGCGAATCAGTTCTTCTCTTTCAGATTCTGTAAGAGGTTCCAAAGTTACTTTCTTTTTCATTTGGGGCTCCTTGCTTGGTCTACCTTTTTTTATATTTACAAGCCCATTATATCCCAACTCTTTGTATTTGCGAACCCATTGATACAACTGTCCGGGGTTAATCCCACTAGTCAGGGCTACTGTTTTGTATGATTGTCCTGCTAGTACTTTGGCGATCAATAAATATCGTTCTTCGGCAGTCCATTCTTTATTTTGACGCTTATGTCGCAATGCATCTGGCCCACATGCATCTTCAAGCCTGACCCAGCTCCGAATCATTTTGCGAAAGTTTTCAACATTTTTAATTCCATCAGGAGCCTCTGGCCAACATCCTTGGCGATACAAAGCAACACATTTTCTTTTGAATTCATAACTGTAACGCATAAAAAATCCCCCTCTACTGGTTTTGTCCAGTAAAGGGGGTACACATCA
>JAGBGL010000067.1 GCA_017936025.1 Bacillota bacterium
ACTACAGGCAGTACAGCTACGACGAAAGAGACCGTCTCACATCGATCGAATACTTTGACAGCATCACAGGTATCGCATCAGCATTTACTTATGATGCAGACAACCGTCTGAAAACAGCGACTGAAACAAACGGTGAAATCATTGAATACACCCAGGAAAACAAGTATAATGGATTTGGACAGAGGGTACAGAAAAAGAGGGAACTGATGTTACCGGCTATTTCTATGACGGTACATCCATCCTGTATTTTGATTAGAAAGGAATAAAACTATGAAAAGAAAATTATGTTTTATGTTTATAAATGCTGCAATTACAGGGGTTCAGAGAACTCTGATGGAAGTCGGTCCTGAGGGGGAGATGCATCTGATCGGTGTAGATAGTTATGAAACAGCTGTCGATGAAGCCAAAAGACTGGCAGATGAAGGCTTTGTTGCCATTGAACTCTGTGCAGGCTTCGGTATTATGGGACAGGCTGAAATCATGAAAGCTGTTGATGGAAAATGTCTGGTAGGTGCTGTGAGATTTGATAACCACCCTGCATACGGCGGAATTTCCGGCGATGAGAAATGGGGAGCAAAATAAAATAATATAAACGTTACGAACTTCCGTAGGAGAAATCTTACGGAAGTTTTTTTATTGTAATAAAACCTTGTCCTATGAATAGAATGTACAAACCAAAGAGAAAGGGGACAACATAAATTGCAGAAGATAATCAATAAAATGCCCGTGACGTTACGTAACGTTTTGTCTGAAATACCAGAAGATGTTCGTAATAGTCTGGAAGAAATCAGGATACGGATCAATCAGCCAGTCCGCGTCATATCGGGAGGGAGAGAACTGATACTCAAAAACTGTAGTATTGACAGACAGGCCATAGATAACATAATGAACAATCTGCTTGATTACTCGATATATGCATATGAAGAAGACCTGGCAAAAGGGTTCATCACAATAGAAGGAGGCCACCGGGTAGGTGTATGCGGACGCGTTGTTACTGAAAACGGCGGTATCAGGCTGATCAAAGAGATATCTTCATTGAATATCAGGCGCAGCAGGGCAATCAGAGGGGCTTCAGACAAGGTCATCAATGAAATATATGATCCCGCCATTGGTTTACAGAATACAATTATAGTTTCTCCACCTAAGTGCGGAAAGACTACGCTGGTGCGCGATATCGTACGGGCTGTCAGTGAGCGCGGAATGCGCGTTGGTGTATGCGATGAACGTTCTGAAATAGCCGGGATGTATCAGGGTGTGCCATCGTATGATCTGGGACCCCGCACAGACGTCCTTGATGGCTGTATAAAGGCGGAAGGAATGCTGATGTTAATCAGGTCCATGTCCCCGGATGTGATCGTTACAGACGAAATTGGGCGGTCAGAAGACATACCCGCAATAGAAGCCGCCACAAGCGCAGGTATCAGTATAATAACTACTATCCACGGAAATAGTTACGAAGATCTGATGGCTTCAAAAATTGGTCCTCTTGTAAATCAGGGCATCTTCAAACGTATAATATTCCTTTCAAATATCCCGTCGACCGGTACCGTAAGAGAGGTCAGACATGTTTAAAATGATACTTTGCATCATGCTTGTTACAGCCTGCGGTGCTGCAGGGATACTCAAAGCACAGAGCTTCAGCCAGCGCGTTACAGAACTTGCTGACCTCAGAGACACATGCAGGATACTGAAAACCGAAATCAGTTACATGAAAGACCCGCTGCCGGTAATTTTTGAGCGTCTTGGAAATAGCCGGGATTCATTTGCCTGCGGGATACTGAGATCCTGCAGCGAGCTGATGAAAGAAAGACACGACATGCAGGAAAGCTGGTGCTGCGGAGTCGATATGGCCGTTAGAAACAGTACTCTCACAAAAGAAGACAAAGCAGTCATCTATGATCTTGGAAATCAGCTCGGTAAAAGCAATGTCCGGGGCCAGATAGATCTGCTGGACATGACGAATGAAAAACTTGCAGTTCAGATAAAAGAGGCTGAAAGCCTTAAAAAAACTAAAGGAAAGATGTATGCAGGACTCGGCTTTTCCATAGGAACTGTCATTGCCATCCTGCTGATATAGAGGTGTAAAAATGGAAATCGATATCATATTTAAAATCGCCGCAATAGGTGTTGCAATCGCTTTGCTCAACCAGATACTGATCAAGGCAGGCCGCGAAGACACCGCCATGCTGACGACGCTGGCAGGAATAATAATCGTACTGTTTCTGATCGTCGACATGATCAGTGAATTTTTTGAAACCGTAAAGACACTGTTCCAGTTTTAGGGGGAAGCCGTGGAAATATTACAGATCGCAGGAATTGCCGTATGCGGAGTTCTCACTGTCGCAGTCATAAAAACTGTAAAGCCGGAATTTGCAATATATGCAGTACTTGCCACAGTCCTTATAATTCTCATATTTTCACTGCAGCAGCTGACAGCAGTATTCCAGTTCCTGAAGACAGTATACGATGACATGACCTACGGAAAGGATTTTTTCCCGATACTCATAAAAGTTCTTGCAGTGGCTTATCTGACCGATTTTACGGCACAGCTGTGTAAAGACGCAGGGGAAGCTTCTATAGGAAACAAAGTAGAACTTGCCGGAAAGATCATCATCTTTTATCTGTCGCTTCCGATCCTTGTTTCAGTGCTGCAGCTGGTAAATTCATTACTATAGGAGAAAATCATGGATTACGAAAGCATAATAGATCAGCAGCTGGAAGATATTGATTTATCAGAGCTGGACCGGATCATGGATGAAGCCGCCGAGCAGAGCAGAGGCATATTCGAAGCTCTGGATACTGAAGATATCATCAGCAGCCTGTTGTCGGGAGAGCCTCTTTTTGATGCCGATCTGATTCTGAACAGCATGCTGGATCTGCTGCTGGTTGAAATACGGACAGGTATCATGCTGGGCATTGAAATCATTACGGTATGCATCATCATGGGACTGCTGAACAATATGTCAGAATCGTTTGGCAGCAAAGCCGCTTCCGGCCTTGGAAATACCGTATGCAGCTGCATCATTATAACGCTGTGTATGGCCAGTTTTACAACTACATATGACTCCTGCCTCGATACACTAAGCATCATGACTGACACCATGCAGATACTGCTTCCGATACTGATCCCGCTGCTTATCAGCATGGGCGGCTTTTCCCCGGGAAGCATACTGAATCCCGTAATAATAGGCGCCGTCACAGGTTTCAATACAGTGCTTCAGAAAATAGTTCTGCCTGTGATATTCCTGTCCAGCATATTTATCCTGATAAACAGTCTCACCGAAAAGCCGTATCTTCAGAGGCTGGCTGTGTTCCTCAGAAGAGCTTCCATATTCATCACAGGCCTTGCTGTCACTGTATTCTCGGGGATTACCGCGATACAGGGACTGGTTACAAAATCGGCGGACGGACTGCTGGTCAATACAGCAAGATATTCGATAGATAATTTTGTACCGATCGTCGGCAAGTTCGCAGCAGATTCCGTAGATATGGTGCTGAGCTGCGCTGCTGTAATAAAGAACGGTATCGGCCTTGCAGGAATGATAATCATTCTGTGTTTTCTGGCAGGTCCTGTAATAAATCTGCTGGCGGTATCTGTCATATATAAAATAACAGCAGTTATCGCAGAGCCTGTGAGCACAAAACAGATTTCATCCACACTCAACGAAATGGGCAGTTCTGTGATAACTATGACCGTGATCCTGGGGCTCAGTGCACTTATGTTCCTGATTTTCCTTACGATCATAATCAGCATAGGAGGTGGGACATTGTGGAAGTAATGAAAGAATGGGTGCGTAATATTTTTATCCTGATCCTGGCACTGACGTTTGTTGAAATGCTGATGCCCGCAGGAAATATACAGAAATACATAAGATATGTGTTTTCGATGGTTATAATGGCTTCCATACTGATGCCGCTGGCCGCTTTGCTGGAATAACCTGAAATCACGTAAATATACATATAAGGAGAATGATTATGTTTGAAAAATTCAAGTCTGATCCTAAAGTAAAAGACCTGGCGGTGAAAATAATCGCCGTACTGATAATACTGTCAGTGGCACTGCTGTCATTCGATGTATTTACAGAAAACACAGACGAGCGCAGGCAGATAACTGATGAAACTGTCAGTACTGAAACAGCACTGTGCAGCATTCTTACAGACATAAACGGCGTTGGCGATGTCGATGTGATGCTGCAGTACAACGAAGAAGAACAGATTTCCGGTGTCATCGTCACAGCAGAAGGTGCAGCTGACCCTGTTATAAAAAACAATCTGGTCAACGCAGTGCGTGCGGTTTTCAGCATACCGGCTTCCAGTGTTATGGTGTTTGAAAAAGATCAGACAAACGGAGGGTGATCCATATGAAAAACAGAAAATTTAAAATCGTTCTTGCTGCGGCAGTACTGTGTCTGGGTGTTGTCGGTGCAGCAGGAACCGCCATCGACAACCTGTCTGCCGAAGCCGTTGAGATTCCTGAACACGACGGCGACATTCTGGTCGACAGTCTCAATGTGCAGACAGAGGACAGTGGAGAGACTGAAGAAACAGACGAATCCGAAAAAGAAACCGAACTTGTTACCTCTGACGATATCAGCGACCTGGAGCAGGGGGATACATACTTCCAGGAGATGCGCGCGACGATAAATCTGGACAGGAATGAAATGATCGCTATGTACACAGATGCAGAAGCCACTGCAGCTACAGATTCCGAAAAGAAGAATGCCACAGAAAAGAAAAATCAGCTGCTTGACAACATGCAGAAAGAAAAGGATGTAGAAAGTGCGATCAAAGCAAAAGGACTTCCCGAATGTTTTGTTCTGATCACGGAAAGCGGTGCAAATATTACAGTGAACAAACAGGAACTGAACAGCACAGACGTGGCTAAAATCTGCGATATAGTTATGCGCGAAACAGGCCTTGCTGCTTCCGAAATCATCATCCAAAGCAAGTTCTAAAATCGTTGTACTCAGGTGCATTTTTTGGTATAATAAATGCCGAGGTGAGTAAGCAATTATGGCTAATGAACAAAGCAATGGAATCATTCGAGTTTCCGATGAAGTTGTTGCCGTACTGGCAGCAAATGCAACATTAAAGACAAAAGGTGTGGCAGATCTGGCCGGCGATTTTACCAATGCACTTTCAAAGAGCATTCTCGGTAAAGAGCTGCTGTCCAAAGGTGTCAAGGCTTCTCAGAATGAAGAAGGCGTAATTGTTGATGTTTTCGTTATCGTTGAATACAGAGTGAACATACCGTCTGTAGCATGGGATATCCAGGAAAACGTAAAAAACGAAATCACTTCCATGACAGGATTAAAAGTAAACGCCGTAAACATTAATATACAGGGTGTACAGATGCCCGAAGAGGAGGCCCGTTAAATGACGAGAAAAGACGCAAGAGAACTGATCATGCAGCTGCTGTACCAGATGGAACTGCTGAATGACTACGAGGAAGAAACAAAGAACAGCTATATCGCAAAACATTTCGCAGGAAGCAATCACGAAAAATATGCGGTAAGACTGCTGGAAACAATTCTTGCAAACAAAGAAAAAATCGATGAGACTATCAATGCGGCAAGCAATAAGTGGAAGACTTCCCGCATGTCCAAAGTGGATGTAAGCATCCTGCGCCTGGCTGCAGGTGAAGTACTGTACATGGATGACATTCCTGATGCAGTTGCAATCAATGAAGCGGTTTCTATGGCAAAGAAATTCAGTGCCGAAGAATCCGGCAGCTTTATCAACGGTATCCTCGGAAACATCGTGAAAGGTAAAGATGCATAATAAAACCGAATGCGTGCTGGGTATCGATACCAGCAATTATAAGACTTCTGCAGCAGTAATCGATGCAGATGGAAACATTGCCTGTGATCACAGGCAATTATTACGAGTAAAACAGGGCGAAAGAGGGCTGAGACAGTCGGACGCCCTTTTTCAGCATGTAGAAAACCTTCCGGAACTGATAAAACGGTGTTTTGAAGATGTGGATCCGCAGCGTATCTGTGCAGTAGCATTTTCTGACAGGCCCCGTCCTGTCGAAGGTTCTTACATGCCTGTATTCAAAGCAGGCATCGGCATGGGCGAGAGCATCGCTGCAGCACTTTCTGTTCCGGCATTCAGATTTTCCCACCAGGAAGGACATATCGAGGCGATCAGGTCCGGAACACCGATGGAAAATGAAGATGAATTCCTGTGCTACCATCTTTCAGGAGGTACATGTGAGCTGCTGAAAGTCTCGCGGGATAAAATCGAAATCATAGGAGGCTCGAAAGACATCTCTTTCGGGCAGGTAATAGACAGAGTCGGCGTAAAACTCGGGATGCAGTTCCCGGCCGGCGAATACATGGATGCAGCCGCATTGAATGCGGAAACATCAACCGGACTGCTGAAAAAAATTTCTGCCGACGGATTGTGGTTCAATCTTTCCGGCATAGAGACTCAGTGCAGCAGACAGGCAGAAAAGTACGCAGAGGAAGGCAGAGATGCTGCACCTCTGATCAGAGAAGTAATGGACAGGCTTGCGGAGCTTCTTATCAAAGTTACCGAAAAAGCATGTTCGGAGACTTTCATAGAAAACGTAATATTTACAGGTGGGGTTGCTTCCAGTAAATATATCAGCGGTATACTGAAAAAACACTTTGACGGCAGCGGCATTTCTATCGAATTCGGAAAACAGTCACTGTCCCAGGATAATGCAGTAGGTATCGCGCTCCTTGGAGGAAAGAAAGTATGGCGATAAAACCGGTAAGCGTTTCTCAGCTGAACGGATATATAAAAAGAATATTGCAGACAGATCCGCTGCTGGGAAATGTATCTGTTGTGGGCGAGGTATCAAATCTCAAATACCACGGCTCCGGGCACGTGTACTTTACCCTTAAGGACGCGAACAGCAAAATCAGCTGTTTCCTGCCTCATGACAGGGCTGAGGCGCTGCGCTACGAGCTGTCCGAAGGTATGGAAATAACAGCCAGCGGTTATATCTATCTTTATGAGAGAGGCGGAAGCTATTCACTCAACATCAGAGATATCGAAGTTGCAGGACTTGGCAATCTGGCGATCGCCTTCGAAAAACTGAAGTCAAAGCTGGAAGCAGAGGGGCTCTTTGATCCGGCAAAGAAAAAAGCGATCCCTTCTTTTCCTGAAAAAATCGCCGTAGTCACTTCCGAAACAGGAGCTGCAGTAAGAGATATACTGAAAATAATAAAAAACAGGAACGATTATGTAGATGTACTGATTTATCCGGTACTGGTACAGGGACCTGCCGCTGCAGGCGAAATCGCCGCAGCGATAAATCATATCAACGAAAAATGGCCTGATACAGATACGATCATTACAGGACGCGGCGGAGGATCTATGGAAGAACTGTGGGCTTTCAACGAAGAAATCGTTGCACGCGCGATATATGCTTCTGCGATCCCTGTTATTTCCGCAGTAGGCCACGAAACAGATTTTACTATTGCTGATTTTGCAGCAGACATAAGGGCAGAGACACCTACTGCTGCAGCACACATGGCAGTGCCTGACATAAATGAATTAAAAGAATATATTTCCACTGTTATGGACAGGCTGTCCATGGGAATGGATAAATATATACAGCTGAAAGAGATGCAGCTAAAGAATCTCGATCTGGAAACTTTCAGAAAAGACCTCGAGAGCCGCATCACGATGGAGCAGATGCGCATAGACAGTATGAACGCCGAAAACATGACCTTCATGCAGAACACGCTGAACGCACTTTCTCAGAAGATCGAGTCCTGCCGTGAAAATCTGGAAGCTCTCGACCCGACAGCCATAATGAAGCGCGGCTATTCTGCAGTTACAGACAGTAACGGTACATTCATAAACACTGTAAAGGCGCTAAATCCTGAAGACAAACTTATAATACACATGCATGACGGCAATGCCGCATGTACTGTTGATGAAGTAAGAGGTGATTAGAAATGGCAGACACAAACAGACACGTTTTCGAAGAATCTTTAAAGAAACTGGAAGCGGCTTCCGAAAACCTGAAAAAAGACAATATTTCTCTGGAGGATGCTCTTAAAAATTTCGAGAAAGGCATTAAGTATTACAATGAATGCAGCGAAATTTTAAACAGCGCAAAACAGAAGATCGAAACATATACAAAATAACACATTTATCACGGTAAACTAAGAAGAGGTGATTCGCATGCCAAAAGCAATGCAGGAAACTTATAAAAACTTTATTGAAGAACACATTCTCGATTTTCTTCCGGAAATCGACCATAAGAGTATTACTCTTTACGAATCTATGAAATACAGTCTGTCGGCAGGAGGAAAGAGGATCCGTCCGATGCTGCTGCTGGCAGCTGCCGAGTTTACAGGATGTAAGATCGAAGCAGCTGTTCCTTACGCATGTGCCATCGAGTACATCCATACATATTCTCTGATCCACGATGATCTTCCATGCATGGACGACGATGACCTGAGAAGAGGAATGCCTACAAACCACAAGGTCTACGGGGAAGCTATGGCAACACTGGCGGGCGACGGACTCCAGGCTGCTGCATTTGAAGCAATGACAAAGGACATGTTCCTTTATTTGATGATTCTGTTCAGCTGAAGAACCGTATCCGTGCAGCAAACGAGATCGTAAAAGGGTCCGGCTGCCGCGGAATGGTTGCCGGACAGGTAGCTGATATTGAAAATGAAAACAAAGCATGCTCCGTAGAAATGCTGGATTACATCCACATCAATAAAACAGCAGCCCTGATCATCGCTGCGATCCGTGCCGGCGCACAGCTGGGCGGAGCAAATACAAAAATGCTGAACGACCTTACGATCTATGCTGAGAATCTGGGCCTGGCATTCCAGATCGCTGATGATATACTGGATGTTATCGGCAGTGAAGAAGAGATGGGCAAGAAAGCCGGCTCCGACAGTGCCAACGAAAAATCCACATATCCGGCACTCTATGGTCTGGAAGCATCTAAAGAAAAATTAATGGAACTGACAGATACAGCAATCAATGCACTTGCTGATTATTATGATAACGCTGAGTTTTTCGTAAAACTTGCTCAGGATCTGGCAGTCAGAGGAAAATAGTATGAAGAAATTGACGGAATACACTTTTCCGCAGGATCTTAAAAATATGTCCATCAAAGACATGGAACTTCTTTCTTATCAGATAAGAGAATTCCTCGTCGATAAAGTTTCAAAAACAGGCGGGCACCTGGCTTCTAACCTCGGTGTTGTAGAGCTTACAGTTGCTCTGCACAGGGTTTTCGATACGCCGGAGGACAAGCTTATCTGGGACGTAGGACACCAGACATATGTACATAAGATCCTTACAGGAAGAGCAGATGAATTTACAACGCTCCGCCAGTTCGGCGGCATGAGCGGCTTCCCTAAAGTAAAGGAAAGTCCATACGACGTGTTCGATACAGGACACAGCAGTACTTCCATATCTATCGCAGCAGGTATTGCCGCTGCACGCGATCTGGCCGGTGAGAAGCATCACGTAGCCGCAATAATCGGAGACGGATCCCTTACAGGAGGTATTGCATACGAAGCTCTCAACAATGTGGGAGACTCGCATTCAGATATGATCGTTATCCTGAACGATAACGGCATGTCCATCGAACCAAATACAGGAAGCATGCCTGCACATCTCAGCAAGCTGAGAAGTTCTGAAAAGTATGCTGATTTCAAGAAAAAGCTGAAAAATACAGTAGGAAGGATCCCGGCTGTCGGCGATGCTGCAGTGAATGGACTGATCCACATCAGAGATACTGTAAAATATGCAATGCTCGAAGGTGCTCTGTTCGAAAGCCTCGGCTTCAAATACTTTGGACCTATCGACGGACACAACATCGAAGAACTGACTGAAACTCTGGAAATGGTCAAAGACCTCAGCGGACCCGTTCTTGTCCACGTCGTGACGCAGAAAGGCAAGGGCTATAAAAATGCAGAAAACAATCCGAGCAAATTCCACGGAACAGGACCTTTCGATCCGTCAACAGGTGCAGCTCTCGGAAAAAGCAAAGGTGAATCATATTCCGCAGTATTCGGAAACAAACTTTCCGAAATGGCGGAAACCAACGATAAAATCGTAGCGATTTCCGCAGCAATGCTTGACGGGACAGGCCTCGGAGGATTTGCAAAGAAATATCCCGACCGTACATTTGACGTAGGTATAGCAGAAGGACATGCTGTAACATTTGCAGCAGGCATGGCGACAAAAGGCTTCAGACCTGTATTCGCAGTTTATTCTACATTCCTGCAGAGAGGATATGACCAGATAGTCGAAGATGTGTGTCTGCAGAATCTTCCTGTTATTTTCGGAATCGACCGGGCAGGTATCGTAGGTGCCGACGGTGAGACTCACCATGGTATTTTCGACATTTCCTACCTTAATCACATCCCGAACATGACTATTCTGGCTCCTGCGGATGCTGACGAGCTGGAAATGATGATGGAATACGCTATGACACTTGACGGACCTTGCTCAATAAGGTATCCTAGAGGGGTTGTGCATAAATTAAATATGACTTCCGAAATAAACGGAAGCCTTACGCTGAAAGAGGGTACAGATGTTGAAATCTGGAGCGTCGGAACGATGCTTGAGACATCTCTTAATGTAGCGGAAAAATTAAATGAAAAAGGGATCAGCGCCGGTGTTGTTAATGCCCGCATCCTGAAACCATTAGATATAAATGAACTGAAAAAATCTGCTGAAAGAACAAAGCTGATCGTCACTGTGGAAGACAATGTGATTTCCGGAGGTTTCGGTCAGGAAGCAGCTGCAGTTCTCTCTGACGATGATGTAAGGATCCTTAATCTCGGATGGCCTGATACATTCATCGAACATGGAACTACCGCAGAACTTTATGATAAATTCGGACTTGATGCAGACAGCATAACAGAAAGGATATGTGACTATATTGAAAAACAGACTTGATATTGTCCTGGTAGAAAGAGGATTCTTCGCTTCCAGAGAAAAAGCAAAGGCTTCCATAATGGCCGGTATCGTATATGTAGACGGTCAGAAAGTAGACAAGGCAGGTACATCTGTAGATGTAGAAGCAGATATTTTCGTGAAAGGAAACATCTGTCCATACGTGAGCCGCGGCGGCCTCAAACTGGAAAAAGCACTGGCTGAATTCGATTTCAATCTTGATGATACGGTATGTGTGGATATAGGAGCTTCCACAGGCGGATTCACCGACTGCATGCTGCAGAAAGGTGCTGTAAAAGTATTCGCCATCGACGTAGGCTACGGCCAGCTTGACTGGAAACTGAGAAATGACAGCAGAGTTATCAACATGGAAAAGACAAATATCCGCCACCTGGATATGGATACTGTCGATAAAGATATTGATTTCATCAGTATCGACGTTTCCTTCATTTCTCTGAAGCTGGTATTCCCGGTTGCTTCCCAGCTGCTGGGACCTGACGGAAGCATAGTCTGCCTTGTTAAGCCGCAGTTCGAAGCCGGCAGAGAACAGGTAGGCAAGAAAGGGATCGTCAGAGATAAAAATGTACATAAAGAAGTCATCGAGAACGTTATAGGCTACGGACAGGCAAACGGTCTGTATCCTCACGGCCTGACATTCTCACCTGTAACAGGAGCAAAAGGTAACATCGAATATCTGCTGTACCTCAAAAAGACTCCTGCAGAACAGGAAATCGATGTGGACGGAGTTGTATTCTCCTCCCATGAAGTATTAGAACAATAAATCTTAAGGAGTAAAATATATATGAAATTATCTGAAAAAGTTGCATCTATGGCTCTTTCTCCGATCCGTAAATTTGCACCTATCGCAAAGGAAAGGGAAGAGCAGGGAGTAAAAATCTATTATCTGAATATCGGACAGCCTGATATCGAAACGCCATCCTGCTTCGTGGAAGCGATCCAGAGTTTCGATGAAGATGTCATCGAATATGCGAATTCCCAGGGACTGGATCCGCTGGTAGACGCGATCTGCGACTACTTTGAATCCTACGGAATGCATTACGAAAAAGAAGATATAATGATCACAAACGGCGGCTCCGAAGCACTGAGCATGGTTTATAACTGTATCCTGAACCCGGGAGATAACATCCTGGTTCCTGAACCTTATTACACAAACTACGATGCTTTCGTTGCAATGACTTCCGGTTACATCAAACCGATCACGACATCTCCTGAAGAAGGATATTTCTTCGCAGATGCCGAAAAAATCGAAAAATGCATCGATGAAAATACAAAGGCGATCTGTCTGCCTGCACCGGGAAACCCAACAGGAAGAACACTGAGCCTGGATGACATCAGAGTTATCTGTGAAGTTGCAGAAAAGCATGACCTGTGGATCATCGCTGACGAAGTATACAGAGAATTCGTATATGACGGCGGCGAAATGACATCTTTCGGTATGCTGCCTGAATTCGCTGACAGAGTAGTGATCGTTGACTCCATCAGTAAACGTTATTCTTCCTGCGGAGCAAGAATAGGCTTTATCGTAACTAAGAACAAAGATATGCAGGAAGGCCTGATGAAAATCGCGCAGGGCAGACTGTGCGTACCTACACTGGAACAGATCGGTGCAACTGAACTGTTCAGACTGCCTAAATCATACTATGACGAAGTATGTGCAGAATACGAATCCAGAAGAGATGCGGCTTATGCTGAGATCTCCAAGATCCCGGGCGTAGTTTGTCAGAAGCCGGGCGGATCCTTCTACCTGATGGCAAAACTGCCTGTCGACAACGCAGAAGATTTCCTGCTGTTCATGCTTCACGACTTCGAAGACAACGGTGAAACAGTAATGTTCACACCTGCTGAAGGCTTCTATGCTACAGAAGGTCTGGGTAAAGAAGAAATCAGAATCGCTTACGTACTCAACGCAAAAGACATGGCACGTTCTGCAGAACTGATCCGTCTGGGTATCGAAGCATACAACAACCGCAAATAATTTTACCGGCCGTATGGCCGCAATGATCAATAAAATAATACCCTGAGGAGAGTAAAACTGTTCTCAGGGTCTTACTCTATAATGAAAGAGGGGCAGAACCTTTATGGCACTTTCACCAATGATGCAGCAGTATATGGGAATCAAAGAAGAATACCGGGATTGTATTCTCTTTTTCCGTTTGGGCGACTTCTACGAAATGTTTTTCGATGATGCCATCACTGCA
>JAGBGL010000068.1 GCA_017936025.1 Bacillota bacterium
AATTATACCCTCCTTTAACATAGATCATTATATCATGCGTTTTTCGACAGCGACAATTTTTATTTACCTTGAAACATAAAAATAACCCCAGACGATTCCAAGGGTTGGAATTTGTCTGGGGTTTTCCACACATTTGTGATTTGCGAATGAGTTCGCGCTCTGCAATCGGTAATCGATTCGATTAACGTTTGGAGAACTGGGAAGCTCTTCTCGCTTTTTTGAGACCGTATTTCTTTCTTTCTTTCATTCTGGAGTCTCTTGTTAAGAATCCAGCAGCTTTCAGAGCAGGTCTGTTTTCGATGTCAGCTTCACACAGAGCTCTGGAAACACCGTGTCTCAGTGCTCCTGCCTGGCCTGTGAATCCGCCGCCTTCTACTTTAGCGATTACGTCGAATTTACCTTCGCAACCAGCTACTTCGAAAGGTCTGATAACTTCTCTTTTAACGATTTCCATTGGGAAATATTCGTCCAGAGCTTTACCGTTAATAGTTACATTTCCTGTTCCAGGGATTAATCTAACTCTAGCTACGGAAGACTTTCTTCTTCCTGTTCCATAATACATCTGTGCCATTGTTTAGTTCCTCCCTTCTTAAATATCCAGTACTTCTGGTTTCTGTGCAGCATGTTCGTGCTCAGGACCAGCGTAAACTTTTAACTTCTTGTACATCTGTCTGCCCAGTTTGCCGTTTGGCATCATACCTTTAACAGCGTGTCTTACAACTTCTGTTGGGTGTTTTTCCATCATCTGTTCGAATGTTACTTCTCTCAGACCACCTGGGTAACCAGTATGTCTCTTATAGATCTTTTCTTTTCTCTTTTTGCCTGTTACTTCAACTTTTTCAGCGTTGATGATGATTACGTAGTCACCGCAGTCAACGTGTGGAGTGTAAGTTGGCTTGTTTTTACCTCTCAGGATTGCTGCTACCTGAGAAGCCATTCTTCCGAGGTTTTTGCCTTCAGCATCTACAACGTACCATTTACGTTCTACTTCTGCAGGCTTCTGAATAAATGTGCTCATTTTTCAAATTCCTTTCTACCTACTCAGTTACCGCACTGTAACTTTTTCGGCCCTGCCTACTCAGTTCTTACGAATGTTTTCGGCGATACTAAAACTGTTATTTAGCCGTGCTCGCTCCGGACGGATCCCCATCCTGCTCACACGAAAATCGCATGCTGGGCGTCGTTGGTCGCCACGCACTAAAGTGCTGCGACATATGACGGCGTTTATTCCATTGCTCTCGCTTCGCGAATCGCAAGGACAAAACTGCACACGATACTCATATATTTTACAGCCTCTTCATTTAAAAGTCAAAACATTTTTTGCGTTTATCCATTGAAAATCCAATGTTTTTTGCAGGTTAATGCTGCCGTATGACAGCACTGCTGCCATATTCTTTTCCAGCATAACCAACATTTTTGAAATTTTTCAAAAAACGGTTGACATTGCCATCGGGTTAGTATATACTAACATTGTGATTAGGAGAGACTAACTGCTTAAAACGAATTTCACGATGCACTTAAGTCCCGAGTGATTGGGACTATATTTAAAGCCATTCGTTAGCTTTCACTAACTCTAAATTGTCTATTCATGAAGCCGGGTAACGCAAGATCCGGACAAACATCAAAAACAAGTTTAATAACGCACAAAAATGAGCGGCTCGCATAGTAGCCGCTCATTTTCATTTAGTTGTATTTTACACTTACTTTCCTACAAGGACTTCGCCTTTATCATTTACGCCGATTACTTTTTCACCATCAGCTCTCATCGCTTTTATGTATCTGATGATATCTGCTGTAATCTGCTCGCCAGGGCATACAAATGGGATTCCCGGCGGATAAGGGATGATGGAACCTGCACAGATCTTGTCTTCTGCATCATCCAGAGCAACAAATTCTTTGTCTCTAGGAACATCGAACAGTTTTCCTGCTTCCGGTACATGATAAGCCTTTCTGTGCTCTGCATCTGCCGCAGACACTTCCGCACCTTCTGCGATCTCACGTAATGCCGCAAGTGTGCGGTCCATATGTTCTTTAGTGTTTCCGATACCTGTCATCAGCATCAGGATATCGCCTGTGTACAGCTCGGAGAAGATGCCCTTTTCCATCAGCAGCTGTTCCAGCTTCGCGCCGTCGATACCCAGATCACCCATATCCAGATTGATCTTTGTGATGTCCATGTTACCGGCTTTCATCAGTTTCAGGCCTTTGATGGATTTTGCTTCTTCATAGAAGTAGTCGATTGCTTCACGCCATTCACCCATAGCCTGAGGACCATGATCAATCAGCAGGTCAGCATTGATATCCAGGAAGCTCATCAGAATGTAAGATGGGCTTGTGCTTTCGATAGCCTGGATCTTGTCTTCAAGGACATATCTGTCAACGATATCGGAATTGTAGTTCAGCACTGCACTCTGTGTCAGAGAAGCCAGTGTTTTGTGTATACTGTTGATAACCATATCAGCGCCGCAGCTTTCAGCTGACGGAGGCATGTCGTCGCCGCAGCCGTATTTGTGGAAGAACTGCAGATGTGCACCGTGAGCCTGGTCAACGATCAGAACTTTGCCTGCTGCATGCGCAACTTCTGCGATAGCCCTGATATCACTGCAGATACCGTAATAGTTAGGGCTTGGCAGGATGATAGCGTCAGCATCAGGATTTTCATCGATGCAGCGTTTGATTTCTTCAGGAGAAACCGCACCCATGATGCCATGTTCTTCAATATAGTCCGGTTTTGCATATACAGGCTGGATGTTTCCCAGTGTCAGAGCGTTGAAAACAGATTTGTGGCAGTTACGCGCCATGATCAGCTTTCTTCCCGGTTTGACGCTTGCCAGTATGGAAGCAATTATACCGCCGCTTGTTCCGTTGATCTGCAGATAGGAACGTTTTACATTATAAAGCTCAGTGTATTTCTGCATAGCTTCAAAAATGATCCCTTCTGCCTGGAACAGGTTATCAGCACCCGGTATTTCTGTTACGTCACAGTCTACAAAGTTATCAAGAAATTCATCATATCCGTATTTTCTGAATATAGCAGAGCCTTTGTGTCCTGGCATATGAAATGATACCGGGTCAATTTTTGCATGTTCTAATAAGAATTGTCTCATATGCGTTCTCCTAAATTTATTAGTCTTCCCAGAATGCTAACGCTCTGATTGGGGAGCCATCAGCGTTATCCCATTTCAGCGGCAGTGCGAAGAACCAGAACAGGTCATCGCCGCACTGATCAAGATTCATCAGGTTTTCGATTACAACGATTTCGTTGTTTGTGAATAATTTTTTGTGGATTGTCAGATTTTCATCAGGAATAGGGTCGATACCGATAACGTCCATACCTACACCTTTTTTATTTCCTGCGATCAGGAAGTCAACTACTTCATCGCTTACATATGGATAATCTCCGAAATAGTCATCTGTACCCCATTTTTTATCCCAGCCATAGTTGAACAGGATGAATTCTGCTTCATCTGCTTTTGCACCATATTTTTTGATGCGGTCGATGGAAACCTGTTCGCCGTTCTTCAGATCTCTGCAGTCGATAACCAGAGCTTTACCTACGAACTGAGTGATGTCCATTTTGTCCAGAGTTGTTCTGTGACCGAACAGATGAGCAGGTGGGTCCATGTGTGTTCCTGTGTGAGAGAACATTGTCATTAAAGTTTCTTTAAAACCATCTACTTCATAAGTATTTGCCTGTGCGAGTTTTGGTGGTTCTGTACCAGGATATACTGGCATTACTTCTGCGATTACATGAGTTAAATCGATAACTTTCATTTTGGTTCTCCTTTCCTCTAACTGTATAATAACAGTTCAATATAATCAATTAAAATTTTACATTTATTGCTTTTTTATGAATTTTTTTCCTTTTCTTCAATTCTTGGCTTAGCATAGAACTGGAAGAAGATCAGCAGCAGTGCGAATACAATCAGTGTGAATATCAGAGTTGCAACGCTGGATCCGAACAGAGACCACATCAGAATTGCGCATCCAATCAGACCAACGATAACGGATAATGTCTTTGCAGGCATTTTCCAAGGCATTGCATTGTATTCTTCTGCGAATTTTTTCTTGTAAATGTAAGAGCTGATCAGGGTAACAAACATACATACGATACCGCAGGCAGATGCTACATTTGCAAGCATTACATATACATTGCCCAGAGCTGCAATTGTTCCCATGAATACTAAAACCACACCAACGATGAATCCGAAGATAACTCCTACATAAGGAACGCCTCTCTTGTTCAGTTTTGCAAATACATCAGGCATTGCTTTTTCTTTAGCCATACCGTACATCAGACGGGATACAGTGAAGATTTCACCAACCAGGCAAGTAATTACTGCTACCCATGCAGCAAAGTTGATCACCAGACCTGCCCACTGTCCGAATGCAGCTGCAGCAGCTACTGTGAATGGGGATGCCATTGTGGAGAATTCAGTGTAGTCTACCAGACCAAAGCAGACAACCATTGCGATGATGTACATCAGAATAATTGTCAGGAATGCCCAGAACATTGCTTTAGGCAGGATTTCAGGTCTCTTAACTTCGCCGGAAGTTGTTACCAGAGCCAGCGGTCCCATATAAGCATATGTACCTGCACAAACTGCAACCCAGATGCCTTTCATTCCGTGTGGTGCGAATGGTTCATAGTTTGCCGGCTCAATCTTGCCGGAGAAAATACCGCCGATAATGAATGCAACCATGATACCAACCAGTACAGCTACCAGAATCAGCTGTGCCTTACCTGTGATGTCACCGCCCAGCAGTGCCACACCGCAGATCACAACCAGGAATAAGATACCCCAGATAACCGCTGAAATGTCAGGATTATCTGTCCACTGGAAGAAGTAATTGCTCAGATAACCTGTTCCCAGTCCAACAGATCCCAGAAAGATAATGTTCATCGCCATTTCACCGAAAGCAGCGATCAGACCTGCTCTAGGTCCCAGAATACGCTTGTTCCAGTCATATAACGATCCTTCTGAAGGCATGCCTACTGCCAGATCGCAGACGTTCATGCAGATCAGCATGAGGATAACACCTGCAATCAGGTAAGCTACTGCTGCTGCAGGACCTGCTGCTTCTGCACCTGAAGCTACGATCAGGAACATACCATCACCAACTACTGCGCCTACGCCAAGGGCCCATATCGCCCAAAAGCCCATTTTTCTCTGTAAACCTTGTTCTTGCATATTGACCTCCTCTATTTACGATTTTTTAGGAACTCCATCCTGCAAACTCTGCGAGTTTTTCGTCCGGAACTTTTCCATTAACAACATCTTCTATAGCTTTATCCAGTACAGATACTGCAAAATCAACCTGTTCTTTTGTTATAACCAGCGGAGGCGTAAATTCCAGAACATTGGAGTTGATTCCGGAATTGTAGAACAGAAGTCCCAGTTCATATCCCCTGTAAAGAACCTTTGCTGCCTCATCAGTTGCCGGTTCTTTAGTTTCACGGTCCTTTACAAGTTCAACTCCTATTACAAGGCCTTTGCCTCTGACATCACTGATTATTTCATGCTTATCCTTCAGCTTTTCCAGCTCG
The DNA here is from genome assembly GCA_017936025.1 of Bacillota bacterium. GTDB lineage: Bacteria > Bacillota > Clostridia > Peptostreptococcales > Anaerovoracaceae > RGIG9096. Next base: position 5,549 of record JAGBGL010000068.1, read on the forward strand.
TGAACAAAATAATCCCCAACCTCTTTTGCGTTTTCAACCAGTTTTTCGTCGTTAATGATCCCGATAGTTTCGAGGGCTGCCGCACACGCTACAGGATTGCCTGCAGTCGTGAAGTAATGCATCCCGATACCGGCGTTCATTATGTCTTTTCTTCCGACAACTGCACTGATTGGCTGGCCTGACCCCATTGGCTTTGCCATTACCACGATATCCGGCTCGATCCCCCAGTGCTCGAAACCGAACATCTTACCGGTTCTTCCGAAACCGATTTTAACTTCGTCAATAATAAGTAATATTCCGTATTTTCTGCAAAGCTTTTCAATCCCCTGCATGAAGCCATCTGCCGGAACCACATCTCCGCCATCACACTGGATAGCTTCCAGAACGATCGCACCCACCTGATCCGGTGAAGTCACCGCATCAAAGATATAATCTTCGATGTATCTCAGGCAGAACAGATCACAGCTTTCTTTTTCCTTTTCAAAGGCACATCTGTAGCAATAAGGATACGGGAGCTTTACAACATTTCCGCCGCCGGAAAATCTGCTCTGTGCAGGATGTCCTGACATTACGTACGAACCCATCGTCTGACCATGATATGAACCCACAAAAGTAAGGATCTTGCTTCTGCCTGTTGCATACGGGATAATTTTTGCAATGAATTCATTTGCGTCTGATCCGGAATGCCCAAACCATACACTTTTATCGAAATTTCCGGGAACTAACTCTTTCAGCTTTTCTGCCAGCTCTACACTCTTCATGTTAGGTACAGAAATGGTAGTTGCGAAAGATAATGTTTTCATCTGATCTGTAACAGCTTTAGTTACTCTTGGATGACAGTAACCGACATTTGCAACTCCCCAGCCTGCTGTCAGATCTAAATACTCTTTTCCGTCCGGGTCTCTTAAAACCGCACCCTCTCCGCTTTCTGCAACGAATGGACAGAACCTCAAACTCATTACTGTGCTCAGTGCATTACCATCTCTTTCGAATAACTCTCTACTTTTACTCACTTTCTCTCCTCCTTCCTTAATTTTTTCAGTCGACTGTTTTGTAAGATTATACTACAGCACCAATTGTCAGAAAACAACGTCAATATATACTAATGAAATTTTCTTTTTTGTTACATTTTGTATGAATTTGTTGTATACTACAAAAAACAGGAGGTAACAATTATGCTTACAATCAAAGAATTCCTCGAACTCGATCTTGTTCCCTGGTACAAAAATCTAACTGATGCACCAATACCGACTTCGAGACCGATAGAATATGTTTCCGTACACGACCTGCCTCTGGACGACTTTATCCGAAAAAACGAAATGGTCATAAGTATCGCTACACCTTATGTAAAAGAAG
>JAGBGL010000069.1 GCA_017936025.1 Bacillota bacterium
AAGAAATCCCCGAGGACATGGTAAATGCCATTGTTGCCATCGAGGATAAAACATTCTGGAAGCATAACGGCTTTAACTTCATACGAATGGCCGGTGCGATAAAAGACAGTATTTTCGGCGGAGGCCAGATCAGCGGTACAAGTACACTTACACAGCAGCTTGCCCGTAACATTTATCTGACTGAAACCAAGAGCGAACGCTCCCTCAACAGAAAAATACTGGAAGCTTACTATGCAATACTTATCGAAAAGAACCTGACAAAAGAGCAGATCGTTGAGGCATACCTCAATACAGTATATCTGGGATTCAACAGCTACGGTGTGGAAGCAGCTTCCCAGGCATATTTTGCCAAGAGCGTTTCCGACCTTAACTTACTGGAATGTACTGCGCTTGCATCACTTCCAAAATCCCCTCATTCCTACGCACTGGTAAAATCCTACCCTATCGGAAGTGTAGAAGTTGACCCTGATGATATCCTGGGAACTACATCTACAATAGAGTATGTTTACAACGGTGAACTGTCCCAGCCAAGAAGAGAACAGACTCTGGTCAACATGGTGGATCAGGGATATATCACTCAGGCAGAAGCTGATGCTGCAAGAGGACAGGATCTCAGAAGCAGCATGAAGATCACTTCCACTACTACAAGCAGCTTCTCTTCATACTTCACTGACTACGTAATCGACCAGGCTATCGCAGACATTATGGAGGAATACGGATGGACTGAAGAGGAAGCAAGAAATAAAGTATATACAGGCGGTCTGAAGATTTATACTACAATGGACAGCGATGCTCAGAAAATTGCTGTAGATGCTGTAGAAAACGGTTCTAACATTCCTGGTGCAACTGCCATCAGAAAGAACAGTGACGGTCACATTGTAAACCCTGCAAGCCCAAGCAGCATCCTGCTGTACAGCTACAGCAGCAGAATCAATGACAGCTCCCAGTTCATGCTTAATAAAGATGAATATGCAATGAACAGCGACGGAAGCATGACATTATTCGCTGATAAATGGCTCAAGTTCTACGATATCACGCTCAGCGATGACAGCGCCGATGTAAGTATCGACTTCAGGGCCATGTATATCCAGGACAGCGGCAAGCTCTACTCTATTGAAGGCGGTGCATTATCCGTTCCTCAGGGTTACAAGACAAAAGATGCTAAAGGAAACTGCATTATTTCCGCAGATTTCTTTAAAGACTACCCAACATTCTTCGTTGCCGGAAATGACGGACAAATGCTCGTAAACAGCGGCAACTATACATTAAAGCAGAAGGTTATCCAGCCACAGGCTTCCGTTGTTATCTTCGATTATAAAACAGGCGGAATCAAAGCCATGGTCGGCGGCAGAGGCGTATCCGGAAGCATGCTGTACAACAGAGCACTGAGTGCACAACAGCCTGGTTCCTCCATCAAACCTCTGGCAGTATACTCAACTGCACTTCAGTAGTCCTACGAAGCTGAAAAGAAAGGTGAAACGCTCAGACTGACTACTTCCGACGGAAGCAACTGGGGTAAATACATCACTGCAGGAAGTGTTATCAATGACGCTCCTATGACACAGGGCGGCAGAACATGGCCAAAGAACTGGTATTCCGGATACCGCGGTCATATGACTCTCAGAACAGCTGTAGAGCAGTCTGTAAACGTATGTGCAGTAAAAACTTATCAGCAGGTCGGTCCTGAATTCACAATCGAACAGCTGAAGAAAATGGGTATCACAACAGTTGTCGAAGATAAAGACGGCGCAAATGACCTGAACCCTGCAGCACTGGCTCTGGGCGGTATGACAAAAGGCGTTTCCCCACTGGAAATGGCTGCTGCATACGGAATCTTCCCTAATGAAGGTCTGTACACAGAACCTGTTGCCTACACAAAAATCACAAACAGCAATGATGAAATCATCCTCGAAAAGACACCTGAAACTACAGAAGTTCTGAACGAAGGAGTAGCATTCATCATGAGAGATATCTTAAGATCCGTTGTTACAAACGGTCTTGGTAGTACAGCGTCCTTCGGAGGACAGCCTGTCTGCGGTAAGACCGGTACAACAAATGATAACTTCGACGCATGGTTCGTAGGTTTCACACCTCAGTATTCATGTGCAGTATGGCTCGGTAACGATATCAACATCGAACTGACACAGGGTTCTGCATCTGCAGCACGTCTGTGGAGAACGATCATGAGCAAGGTTTGCGCAGGACTGCCATATGGACAGTATCCATCAAAACCTTCCAATGTTGAATCCATAAACGGCGAATACTACATTAAGGGAACATATTCCAAAGTTGCACTTCCAACATCTGAAACAGAAACAAGCAGCGAGATCCCTACAACTACAGTACCGACAACAACTGTTCCTTCCAGTTCAGAACCTACAACACCAACTTCATCACCAACAGATCCTGTTACACCGATCATTCTGGAAGATGATTAATTAAAAACCAAAACAAGCGGTCAGTCAAACTGAACCGCTTGTTTTTTATTATCTCACAATTGATTTGGGCGAAAAAATAAGAGAAACTATATATCCCCACGAAACTGCCACAGCTATACCACCTGATGCTGCTTTTACACCGCCCATAACGGCCTGAAGCAATCCTTCGCGTGCACCCTCCATCGCTCCTTTGGCAAGAACATATCCGAATCCGGGCAATGGAACAGTAGCCCCGCTTCCTGCCAGTTCTACAAGAGGTTCATAAAGCTGCAGTCCCTGAAGGACCGCTCCAGCCACCACAAAAATAACCAGAACACGCGGCGCCGTCAGTTTAGTTGCATCCATCAGCAGCTGACCGATAGCGCATATGGCGCCGCCTATCAAAAATGTATATACATATCCCATAATCAAAGATCCCCTTCTGATTCAAGTTCAACACCATGAGCAATACCGGGAATCGTTTCGCCCTGAAACGGACTGATTGTCGACAACATGGCTCCCGTTGAAAGCATGAGTACACGTTTTAGCCTGCCGTTTTGCAGCATCTTATAAACATATCCTGAAAACACACTTGCAGAACATCCGCATCCGCTGCCTCCGCTCTCAAAGCCATCTGCCTTATCATAAATAAGAGTACCGCAATCCACAAATTTTTTTTCTATCTGTTCCTTTGTCACTCCTGCCTGCCCGAGGATGTCTGCTGCTACAGCTTTGCCTGTAAATCCAAGATCCCCTGTAACTATCATATCGTAATCGTCAAAAGTTCTTCCTGTTCCGCTCAGATGAGCCAGTATAAGATCCACTGCTGCAGGCGCCATTGCCGCACCCATTTCATTACTGTCTCTTATTCCCGGATCGAAAACTTTTCCTGCAGTTGCCGCGGTTATGACAACACGGTTCCCTTCACGCGTTTTTACCTGAAACGCATCAGGCTTGTTATTGCACTTGTTACTTTTGATTCCCGAAATCACCATTGCACCTGCTCCCGTCACCGTCGACTGTGCTGATGGCGGCTTCTGATGTCCATGTTCCAGCGGAAGTCTGAACTGTCTTTCTGCGGTGCAGAAATGACTCGAAGCACAGCTTACTGCCGTATCACAGTAACCTCCGTCAGTAAGAACTCCTGCCAGCATAAGCGATTCTGTCATCGTAGAACACGCCCCGTAAAGTCCTATAAACGGGATCTGCACATCCCTTGCCATAAAAGAAGAAGACATTATCTGATTGAGCAGATCTCCGCTGAGAAGGATATCGATCTCATCTTTCGTTTTACCTGCCTTTTTTATAGCGTCTTCTACAGTTGTTTTCAGCATGTAACTTTCAGCTTTTTCCCATGTTTTCTGTCCGAAAGTATCGTCATCAGAAATCATGTCAAACCAGCTTTTCATCGGTCCCTGCCCCTCTTTTTTTCCGACGGCAGAAGATGCACTTATCACTTCAGGTCTGTTTTTAAAAATAAACGTCCTTTTATTCATATCACCCTGTTACCCCTATTACCCAGTAAATGATCCCTATTACGGCGGAAGCACTTATTCCGCACACCAGTACCGGCCCTGCAACGGTAAACATTTTACCGCCTACTCCCAGCACCGGCCCTTCTTTCTTATATTCGATCGCTGTCGAAACCATCGCATTTGCAAACCCTGAAATCGGCACTATCACTCCTGCACCTGCAAATTTGCCGATCGAATCAAACAATCCGAGTCCAGTCAGAAGCTGCGCCAGCATAACAATTCCAACAGTCACATAATTCCCTGCCATTTCTTTAGAAACACCGGTTTCCGTCAGCACATTCTGTACATACATAGCTGCAGTGCAAAGGCTTCCACCTACAATAAATGCTTTTAAAATATTCATTGTATAATGCGGTTTCGGTGTAAAATTTTTCACATATTTTTCATAAGCCTTTGCTTCCCTTTTTTTCTTTTTATCATTATCATTCATTTATCATTACCCGCTTTCTTTTTCAGTTTTAATATTTCCAAAAATGCAAAAAACATTTATAATATTAAAAAATCATAAAGAAAGGACTTGTGATATGAATCTGATACTTGCTTCCGGATCTCCGCGAAGAATAAATATGATGAAAGAGAAAGGTTATGATCCTGAAATAATGCCTGCCGATGTCGATGAAAACCTTCCGTTTGAAATGAGTATGGAGAGTGCTGTAATGTACCTCGCTCTGAAAAAGGCTCTGTGGGTGGAAGCCAATACCAGTGATAATCCAGGCGATGAACCGATCATCATCGCAGCAGATACAGTTGTGTTTAAAGATAAAATAATCGGAAAACCCGGATCACCTGAGGAAGCATTTGAGATATTGTCTTCTCTCAGAAATACATGGCACTATGTAGCAACAGGCGTATGCCTTATGAAGGCAAAAACGCCCATTAGAGAGACTTTTTACGAGGTGACGAAGGTTTTCTTTAAAGATTACTCAGACGAGGAATTAAGGGCATATCTCAAGACAG
>JAGBGL010000070.1 GCA_017936025.1 Bacillota bacterium
GAAAGATGACCAATCAAGAAAAACTATCAGGTTCAATTCCTGATTGGGGCGATGCAATTGTCTGGAGTGAACTCCATAATTCCGGTGAATACCCTAGCTATTGGGACTAGGGTGTCACCAACTCTTTTTGTCCTATAAGCCGGAAAACCGGTGCCTTTTCTGTAAAGAAAATACCGGAGATATCTCCGGCACTTTCTATAATGGGATATATTGTTATGGAATTTAATTCGTTTAACATCCGATCATCAGCTTCATGATAGTGACATCGGTACCATGCATACCTTCGCGTCCTACGATTCCAAAGTTTCTGATTGTTTCTTCGATATCGTCCGCAACGACGCCGTCCCCCGGACGGAATGCCTGTCCTCTGATTGCCATTTCATGCGCAAGTATAGCTGCATCCACAGATGATGCGATTTTTGCCGCACATGAACCCTTCGCACCGTCGCAGATGATACCGCCCACGTTAGCAAGCGTACTTGCCAGTGTATCACAAATTTGTTTATATGTTCCGCCAGCCATATATGTGATGGCTGCGCCCGCACCGCATGCAGCGCTTACAGCACCGCAGAATGCAGACAGTTTGCCGATATTTTTCTTGATGTGGATGGAAATCAGATTACTGATTGCCATCGCTCTGTACATTTTCTCGTCGCCGACGTTCCATTCTCTCGCATATTCTACGACTGGAACAGTCAGCGTAATCCCCTGGTTGCCGCTTCCGGAGTTGATTACTACCGGCATTGAGCTTCCGCCCATACGTGCATCAGAGCCCGCAGCAGCCTTTGCTTTCGCGCGTGTTCTGATATCGCTTCCATATGCATCCACGAGCACCTTACCGATACATGCTCCGTAGTCATTAGTCATGCCCTCTTCAGCGATTTCCATATTCTCTTTACACTGGAGGCTGAACAGGTCTTCCAGCAGAGCCGCATCCGCAGTGTCTGCAAACTCGATAATACCTGCAAGAGACATGAAATCAGTGGAGCTGTCCGCTTTCTTCTCTTCGTGCTTTGCAACGATGATTTCACCGTTTTTCCTGATCTGGATGATATTCGTATGTGTTCCCCTGATAATTACTTCAGCTGTATCTTCGGCGTTCTTAACTTCTGCACGGATATACAGATTGTCCTCGTTTTCCTGCAGGTGTACTTTACAGAAGCCTTCGCCGATCATCTTCTTAGCCTTTTCGATAGTCGGTGCATCTATATGTTTGAAAATCTCAAGCGCATCATCCGGCACTCCGGACAGCAGTCCCAGAACCGTTGCCGCTTCAATGCCTTTCATTCCATCAGAATTCGGAACATTGACACTCTTTACGTTCTTTATGATATTCGCGCTGCAGTACATGTCGATATGATGCGGTAAGCCACCCAGCACGCTTGCAGCCTTGGCTGCCGCATACCCTACAGCTCCCGGTTCTGTGCATCCAAGCGCACGGATCAGTTCGCTTCTTAACAGTTTTTCATATTTAATATGGTCGTCCTGTCTCATTTTCTCCTCCTAATCGTCGATATGTCTTCATCGAAAACGTTTTAACATTATCACTGATAATACCAGTGATAATATTATCACACTTCTGTCCGCATGTAAATACAAAAAATAAAAACCCTGACTTGATGTCAGGGTTTGATGTAACGTTGAAGGCACTGCTCAATACGGCATACCCGCCTTTTATCTTATGTGAAATCTTCTTTTTATCTCTGATCTGGCTGTTCTGTCGCCGATTATAACTGCAGCCGCAGTCATCAGTGCTGAAACCCCCAATGCGATAATGGAAATCACCGGACTCGTAACGAGCCCTGCTGCCCACAGAACCAGCATTGCAGCTGCAGCTGCCGTTACAGCAATTTCCATTATAATATAACTTTGCCAGTTCTTCAGGTTGGTCAGCATCAGTATCAGAATTATAACATCTGCCAGAAGTATCTCCGCCGGAAACACATAGTTCAGCGACCATCTGTAAAATCCCGTTTCCATATCTATTATCAGCATCAGCAATCCTGCAAGAATCATCGGAAGGAAAACCTTTATCCTGTAACCTTTACTGCTGACTGTCAGAAGACGGAACACAAAGCACACATACAAAAGGGCTGCCACCGGTATCACACTCCACCAGCTTCCACTGTAAAAGGCGATATTGCAGATAATCAGTACTGCGCTTGCCGCCAGCACTGCCAGCAGAATGATATTGCACACGTGCTTCATCCTGCGGGTCGCCAGCCTGACATCCGGATATTCATTCAGACGTATGCTGTCACCGGATTCCACCGCACAGCGGCACAGAGGGCATACTGATATATCGTCTGAAATTATCACATTGCATTGTTTACATTTAGTCATAATATTCCCCGTTTGTTTCTATCGTCACTTTCAGTCCGTCTGCTGCCAGTGTTCTGAAGAATCTGCGCTGCAGATGAGTTTCTTCCAGCCTGGAGCTGAAAGTAAACGTGAGCGTATCTTTATACGAACACACCGTGCCTTTCAAATTCTGCCCTGCGGACATTGCCAGCACCGCATGGAACCCCCTGATATAAGTTTCGTATTCCGGCGCCACAGTGATTCTGCCAATGTTCGTCACTGTAGAGGTGTTGGCCAGAGCCGATTTAGTGTACACCGTCTTTATAGCGATATTTTTCAGTGGCAGCGGCACCGCCCTGGCGAGAATATTCATCTGGTTAGAAACGTTGTAAGAGAATAGCTTCTCCAGCTGCTCCCTGGTCATCTGCTGTCTCAGGCTTTCGCGTATAATGTAAGCCACTTCCGCAAAAGTATATTCGCTGCGGTCATCTTCCGGTTTGAATTCCGCTGACACAACGGTAAAGAAGTTCTTTGTTGTCACGGATTCGAAATAAGGTCTCAGATTTACCGGCACTGCAACGCGGACTGCTTTACCATTCAGGTTGTATTCACGGTA
>JAGBGL010000071.1 GCA_017936025.1 Bacillota bacterium
GGTATCCGGGAACAGGATGTAAATTATGAAGTGGGTATCAGACTGGCAGCGATGCTGGAAGCTGATGCGAATTACGAAGTGAGGCTGTCGCGGCCGTCAGCTGATACACAGCTGGGAACAAGCGTGACAACAAGCCTTCAAGCGCGGGTGGCTGCGGCAAATGCATGGCCGGCAGATTATTTTATAAGTCTGCACTGTAATGCCAATACTAATCCTGCCATCAGCGGTGCAGAGGGGTACGTATATGCGCTTGATACTCCGGCAGAAGAACTGGCAGACGACATCATCGAAGGCATAGAAGATATGACAGGACTCCGTGCCCGCGGAGTGTTTGCAAGACCAACGCTTTATGTGCTGCGGGCGACGGCAATGCCGGCGGCCTTGATCGAACTGGGATATCTTACGAATGCCGGCGACAGGTACCTGCTGATCAATGATCCGGAAAGCTTTGCAAGGGGAATATACAGAGGGATGAATGAATTTTTCGGATTCGGTGACTAGCAGGCGACCTTGCAAACCCGGCCGGCAATATGTTAAAATCACATAGATACGGGACATGAAACCCGGAGAAAAAAATAAAGGAAGTAAACGCAATGAAAAAAAGTAATAAAATATTAGCTGTGATCCTGGTGCTGATGATGCTGCTGATTCCGGCAGGCGCTTTTGCAGCACAGGAAGAACAGACAAAAGAAGTGTCCATAATTTTCTCTCACGACATGCATTCCCACATGGACTCCGAGAAAGTAGTAACTGACGGAGAGCAGTCTCAGAGAGGCGGGATCGGAAGAACTTCTGCGATCGTAAAGCAGATCATGACGGAATATCCTGACAGCATTCTCGTGGATGGCGGTGACTTTGCGATGGGAACCGCATATCAGACAATGTTTTCAACAGAGGCTACTGAGCTGAGAATGATGGGTAAAATGGGATATACTGCAGCGACATTCGGAAACCATGAATTCGATTATGGTTCTAAAGGGCTGGCGGATATGCTGAATGCAGCCGTTGATTCAGGAGATGCTCTGCCGCAGCTGCTGTGTGCAAACCTTGACTGGGAGACTTCCCTTGCGGAATCAGAAACACCGGAAGACACAAAAGCACTTAAAGAAGCTTTTGAAAGATATGGTGTAAAGGATTACGTAATGATTGAAAAAGACGGGGTGAATATTGCACTGTTCGGAATCATGGGCGTGGAAGCAGCAAGCTTTGCACCGCTGAGCGGCGTTTATTTCGCTGACCCTGTAGAGGAATCAAAACGCGTTGTAAGGGAAATCCGGAAAAATGAAGATGCTGATGTGATCGTATGTCTGTCCCACAGCGGAACGTGGGAGGATCCGGAGGAATCTGAAGATCAGATCCTGGCGAAAGAAGTTCCTGAAATCGATGTGATTGTCAGCGGACATACTCATACAGAACTGCCTGATGCGATCGTTGAAGGTGACACTGCCATTGTTTCCTGCGGGGCATACAATTACAAACTGGGGCATGTGGTCCTGGAAGAGCAGAAAGATGGCAGCTTCAAACTGAAAGATTATAAACTGGTTGCGGCAGATGATACTGTGACTGAGGACAGTGATATCATGTCGGAACTGGCCGGCTTCCGCAGCAGAGTAAGTGAAGGCTATTTCGGACAGTTCGGATACAGCATCGATCAGGTGCTGGCTACAAATGATATCGACTTCACACCATTTGAAGAGTTCGGTGCATATAAAGGCGAAGACACTCTCGGAAATATTATTGCTGATTCATATATTTATGCGGTTGCGCAGGCCGAAGGCCCTGACAGTGATCCTGTAGATGTGGCGGTAGTTCCGAGCGGCGTTATACGCGGAAGTTTCTTCACAGGCGATATCACGACCGCAGATGCATTCAATATCAGTTCCCTGGGACAGGGCCCTGACGGTATCAGCGGATATCCGCTGGTAAGTGCTTATCTGACAGGTAAAGAGCTGAAAGACGTTGCAGAAGTCGATGCTTCTGTTTCAGATATCATGTCTGTTGCAAGGCTGTACATGGGCGGACTGCAGTATGACTACAATATGCACAGAATGTTCCTGAACCGTGCGACAGATATCCAGCTGGTGAAGGCTGACGGAAGCACAGAAGATCTGGTCGATGATCAGCTGTACCGAATCACAGCAGATATGTACTCCTGTCAGATGCTGAGCATCGTAAAAGACAAATCTTTCGGCCTGCTGAAGGTTGAACCGAAAGATGCAGATGGAAACCCGATCACAGATTTCAACGAGCATATCGTTTACAATGACGGTCAGGAGCTGAAAGCGTGGTATGCTCTGGCTTCTTACATCGATTCTTTTGAAGGGGATAAGGTTCCTGAAAAATATGCGCAGACAGAAGGCAGAAAGAATGATGTTACAGGCTGGAATCCTGCAGAGCTGGTAAAACAGCCGAATAAAGTCGGATATATCCTGATGGCTGCAGTGGCGGTGCTGATCCTGGCGGTCATAGGAATAGTGAAACTGGTAAAACATATCAGAAGAAAACGCAGAGCGAAGAAATAAAAATAAGGCTATCTCTTAAGTGAGATAGCCTTTTATTATGCTAGAATTCTGTGTCGTTCAGTGCCGGCCGGTCGACTTTGCTGCGCTTGCTGAAAGAGGAAGTGTCGCTCCATACTTTGTTTACAAGTATGCCCAGACACAGTACCCATGCCAGGAAATAGAACCAGAACAGTATCGCAACGATGGAGGATAATGCTCCGTAGATAAGGTCATAGTTGGCAAATGTGCTGATGTACTTGGCATAGAGCCAGGTTACAAGAACCATTCCCAGAGAGGCAAAGATGCTTCCCGGAAGGATCTTTCTGAATTCTATGCGTTCGCTCGGCATGATGTAATAGATGTATACCACCATCAGAAAGTACAGAAGAAGGCCCGGCAGCCATCTGAAGTATGATAAAAGCTTCCAGATCAGATCGGAGTTGAGGTGGAACAGGTCAAGAACCCAGTTCAGTACCAGTTCGCCGTAGGCAAGAATGATAATAGCAAAAACCAGTGTGATCAGGATAATTCCCATTGTCCACATCGCACGGAATCTCTCGATCCAGTAATCTTTAATGCTTCCTGCATCGGATGGTTTGGTTACGGCGTAAGTGTAGTTGCTGATGCGCATGATAGCGAACTGAGCACGGGAAGCGGCCCACAGTGCAACTATTACGAAGACGATATTACCGGCACCTACCGATGAGAATTTGAATATGCTGCCGATCATACCGGTAACTTCAGAACCTGTATATTCCTCCAGCCAGTCCATAAGGGTTTCGAGGGAAAGATCGAAATAACCGAGGATCTGCGTAAGAAGCAGCAGAATAGGGACGATCGACAGTATCAGATAAAATGATATCTGTGCAGCGAAGCCCTGATAATATGGATCCCGGAATTGCCTGATTCCGAGAATTATCATATGCAGAAACCGCTGTTTCATAGAAAAACCTCTTTATCTGGCTGCTCTTTCCTGGAGCAGTCTTCTTAATTCAACCAGAGCATTTGCTCTGTGACTTATTTTATTCTTTTCTTCCGGATCAAATTCGCCGAATGTAATGTCGTACCCCAGAGGGATGAACATTGGGTCGTAGCCGAAGCCATTAGGACCGCGCTCTTCAGGAATTACATGCCCTTCGACTTCGCCGCGTGCGGAAATTGTTTCTCCGTCAGGGAATACCATTGTGATGACAGATACGAAACGGCCGGTACATTCCTCATAAGGGAAGTTACGGATATCTTCCATCAGCTTGTCGTTATTGGCTCTGTCCGCATCATCACCGTCAACGCCGGCATATCTTGCAGAGTATACACCGGGAGCCTTGCCGAGACAGTCGACTTCTATGCCGGAATCATCCGCTATAGTGATCTGTCCGCACAGCTTCATGATGCCATAAGCCTTTTTATATGAATTTTCTTCGAATGTTGTGCCGTCTTCTTCGATTTCGATATCGTTTGGGATGCCGGCTTCATCACGGGTGATGATATCCATTCCGAACTCTCTTGTGATCTGTTCGATTTCTCTTATTTTGTGCTTGTTTTTTGTAGCAGCTACAATAATACTCATAAAGGTTACTCCTTGCGGCTGGCGCCGATATAATTCTTGCCCATTATAATGCGCAAGCTTGTCGCCGCGCATTTCAATGGTTGCTACCTTGCGGCAACGCCGATATAATTCTTGCAACCATTATAGCACACCGCGGCAGAATTTGGCACATATATTTATGCGGCTGGACTTTGGCGTGGGCTTGGGGTACAATGTTTCTTGGCAAGTCTGCTGCCGCAGACAGAAAGGAATATATTATGAAAATTGTAATTTTAGATGGATACACTGTTAATCCGGGCGACCTGTCATGGGAAGCTCTTGAAAATATCTGTGATGTCACTGTTTATGATAAAACGCCTGCTGATAAAATCGTCGAACGCACAGGCGATGCTGAGATACTTATGACCAGCAAGAACTTCATTACACGTGAGGTCATGGAAGCATGCCCGAATCTGAAGTATATCGGATCACTTGCAACCGGCTATAATAATATCGATATTGCTGCAGCTAAAGATATGGGCATCGCAGTGACAAACATTCCTGCGTATTCTACAGACTCTGTTGCGCAGCATGTATTTGCACTGATTCTGGAACTGTGCAATTACGTTGCGCTGCATAATGATTCTGTACAGAAAGGCAACTGGACAAACTGCGAACATTTCTGCTACTGGGAAAAGCCGATGGTGCTGCTGAAGGGTAAATCTCTCGGTATCGTAGGATATGGACAGATCGGTCGCATAGTGGCTGAAATTGCAGAAGTCTTTGGGATGACTGTGAATGTGTACAGCCGTGACAGGGAAGCTGCTGTGAAGTCCGACTTCCTGAGCCTGCACTGTCCGCTGACGACAGAAAATGCAAAGATGATAAATAAAGAATTCATTGAAGAAATGAAAGACGGGGCGGTGCTGATCAATACAGCGCGCGGAGGACTTCTGAATGAACAGGATGTGGCAGAAGCGCTCAGATCCGGAAAGCTGGCGGCAGCTGCGGTTGACGTTGCTTCCGTAGAACCGATAGCGGCAGACAATCCTCTTCTGGGTCTGGAAAACTGCATCATCACACCGCATATCGCATGGTCTCCTGAAGAGATGAGAATGATAATATGTGAAACTCTGGCGACAAACCTGCAGAGCTGGCTTTCAGGAGGCACTCAGAACAGGGTGGATCTGCTGTAAATGGCTGAAAATAAGGGATAAA
>JAGBGL010000007.1 GCA_017936025.1 Bacillota bacterium
AAATGAAACGTAGTCAGAAAAGCATACAAAAACGCAATTCTTTCATAGGTTATAAATACAATGTTGGCAGCGATGCCACAGGCGGCCTTTTATCATAAAAATGTTGGCGCGTCGCCAACTGGCAGGCATGTTCCATGATGTGGAACTGCCCCTTGCAACTTTGCAGGATAAAGTCCGTTGTGAAAAGCCGTTAGAAAAAAATTGCCAAACGTCCGAAACCATGATATAATATACCGTCATGAAAATTTGTAAAAATTAATTTCACATAAACTGAGGAGGAAATATTATGGCAAGATTAATCGGCACAATTTCTAGAGGCCTGAGAGCTCCTATCGTAAAAGAAGGAGACGACCTGAAAAAAATCGTTGTTGATACAGTAATGAACTGTGTAGAAAACGGAGACTTCGAACCAAGAGATAAGGACATCCTGTGCATCACAGAATCCATCCTGGCAAGAACTCAGAAAAACTTCGCAACAACAGAACAGATCGCAAAAGACGTTGCTAATAAAGTGGGTGGCGAAACTACAGGTATCGTGTTCCCAATCACTTCCAGAAACAGATTCTCCATTATGCTGAGAGGTATCGCTAAGGGATCTAAAAAAGTAGTTGTACAGTTCAGCTATCCTGGCGATGAAGTAGGCAACAAGATGGTAGACCCTGAAGCAGTTAGAAAAGCTGGCGTTAATCCATACTCCGACGTACTGACACTGGACAGATTCGAAGAACTGTTCGGAAGACCTAAACACACATTCACTGGTATGGACTATGCTCACTACTATCAGGAACTGATTGAAGAAGAAGGCGCAGAAGCAGAAATCATCTTCTCCAACAACCCTACAACAATCCTGGACTACACTAAGACAGTAATCGCAGCTGATATCCACACTAGATTTGATACACAGAGAGCTCTGCTGGAAGCAGGTGCAGAAGTTGCTATCACACTGTCCGACATCATGAACGCTCCTGTTGACGGAAGCGGATACAATGACCAGTACGGACTGCTGGGGGCTAACAAATCCACAGAAGGAATCGTTAAACTGTTCCCTATCAAATGTCAGGAATTCGTAGAAGCTGTTCAGAAAGACCTGATTGAAAAAACAGGTAAGCAGATCGAAGTTATGATTTACGGCGACGGCGCATTCAAAGATCCTGTAGGCAAGATCTGGGAACTGGCTGACCCTGTTGTTTCCCCTGGATACACAGAAGGCCTGTCCGGCGTACCAAACGAAATCAAACTGAAATATCTGGCTGACGATAAATTCGCTGATCTGAAAGGTGCAGACCTGCAGAGAGCAGTAGAAGAAGAAATCAGAGCTAAAGGAGCTCAGGAATTAGACCAGCAGGCTAGACTGGGTACAACTCCAAGACAGCTGACTGACCTGATCGGTTCCCTGTGCGACCTGACATCCGGTTCAGGAGACAAAGGAACTCCATTCGTATACATTCAGGGTTACTTCGATAACATGACTGCAGAATGGTAAACAGAAATATAAAATCCGCTGAGAAATCAGCGGATTTTTTTATTTTATTTGTTTTTCAGTGTTTCCAGAAACAGAGCGGCTGCCGGATTGAGCAGTGATTTTTTCCAGGCTGCTGCGCAGATTATTGAAGCCGTTTCATCCGTGATATGGATCACGTCCAGAATGTCACGGGTGTTGAATGTTTTTACAAAGGATTCCGGCAGAATGGAAATCCCCTGACCGGTAGCAACGCTGAGCATAACGGCTTTTGCATCGTTGGCTCTGTTCACGATGTTCGGAAATAAGCGCAGCGTTTTGAAGTAATTCATCGCATGCATATATAAAGTGGGATTTTCTTCCTCGGAAATCATTATGAACTTTTCGTTCTGGAGATCCTCTGCAGAAGGTGTTCTGCCGGCCAGAGGATGCCCTTTGGTCAGTACAAGACACAGGGGATCTTCGTGTGTTACGAAGGTTTCAAGTTCCTCGTTTTCGGGGATCATATCCTGATACATGAAGTGGAAGTCATATTTGTCGCTTCCGTCTTCCATGAGTGCTTCCGCAGGTGAGATGTATGTCACATCAATAGCGATGTCGGGATACTGCTCGGAAAATCTTTTGAGGTAACGTCCCAGCACCCAGTGATCGGTTTCAATCGTTGCGATGGACAGGCGGCCTTTTGCGCCGCAACTGAGCTGCTTTACTGCATTGATACCGTTCTGAGCAGCATCCAGGATTTCCTGTGCATATGTGAGGAAGGTCTGTCCTTCTTTAGTCAGCTGCACATCGCGCTTCGTACGGTAGAACAGTCTTACTTCCAGTTTCTCTTCCAGATCATTGATCTGGCGGCTGATAGTGGACTGCGGCACGCCGATCTGCTTGGCGGCATTGGTAAAATTCAGGGTCTTGCACACTGTAACAAAACTTTTCAATTGTGTCAGATTCATAGTAATCTCTCCCTTTATGCTGGAAATGGGTTAAAAACCAAAAATAATTCGTTTTTGCTATTATACACTATTCGCGACGCAAGGTAAACTATTTGTAAACATGTATATGCTGATTTAATATATGTTTGCAGACAACAACTCACGATATAGTTTTTGTTATAAAATCACAACAGGACATTGACACATTCAATAAGCTGGAGTAAAATGTATAAATATAAACAGAATATGCTTAAAGGCTGTGACGAAGAGAGTAAGCGCACCGGAATGTAAAGCGAATCGGGGATGGTGAGAGCCCGAGACAGAAAGGTGCAGACTGAAAATCACTTCTGAGCTGCAGCGCTGAACCGCCGCATGACTGCGAAGTAAGTGCTGACGGGTATTCCTCCGTTATCAGGAACGCGTATGATAGTATGTTGTATTAGGTGGTATAGCGAGAACTATATGGTTTTCGTCCTTATACAAGGACGGAAGCCATTTTTTTTATGAACTGCCTGTATCTTTGATACAGCGCGCAGTTCAAACGCAACCAGTTGCAGCGCTTTAGCGCGTGGCAACTGTCTGTGAATGCAAGCACGATACAGCGGAGAGGAAAGGTTGTAACATTATGGGAAAAGTAGTTGAAGCTGTCGAAATCAGATGGCATGGAAGAGGCGGACAGGGAGCAAAGACGGCATGTCTGCTGCTCGCAGATGTAGCATTCAGCTCCGGCAAACACGTACAGGGATTTCCGGAGTACGGCCCTGAGAGAATGGGTGCTCCGATTACAGCTTATAACAGAATCAGTGACGAGCCGTGCAAGGTTCACTCCAACATCTATAAACCGGATTTCGTGGTGGTAGTAGATGAGACTCTTCTGGGAACAGTAGATGTGACTGCGGGCCTCAAAGAGGGCGGCGCGCTGATAATCAACAGCAAGAAAACTCCTGAAGAGATCCAGAGAAAGCTTCCTGACTATGGGGGCAGAGTGTGCGTGGTAGATGCTGAGAGGATTTCAATGGAAACTCTGGGCAAGAATTATCCGAACACACCGATGCTGGCTGCAGTAGTAAAAGTCAGCGGAGTGATCGACGAAGAACAGTTTGTTAAAGACATGGAAGAATCATTCGAAAATAAATTCGCGACAAAACCTGAAGTTGTTGCAGGTAATATGTCAGCACTGAAGAAAGCAATGGAAGAGGTTAAAGAAAGCTAATGAAAAGAAGAGCACAGGATATAAACGAGCGCTCCACATGGCAGGACCTGACTGTCGGAGCAGAAATATATGAACCGGCGACTTCTCTGCTGGTGAACACAGGTGAATGGCGAGTAATGCGCCCGGTATTCAAAGAAGACAAATGCAAACACTGTATGCTTTGCGTTCCATACTGTCCTGACAGTTCCATCCCGGTAAAAGACGGGAAGCGTCTGGACTTTGACTTCATGCACTGCAAAGGTTGCGGTATCTGCGTGAAGGTGTGTCCGTTTGATGCAATTGATTTCGTGAAGGAGGAAAAATAATGGCAATCAGAGAAAGAATGTCCGGAAACGAAGCAGTTGCGGTAGCAATGAAACAGATAAATCCGGACGTGATGGGAGCATTCCCGATCACACCGTCCACTGAGATCCCTCAGTACTTCTCCGGCTACATAGCAAACGGAGAAATCGATACAGAATTCGTAGCAGTTGAATCCGAGCATTCCGCAATGTCCTGCTGCATGGGCGCAGCTGCAGCTGGTGCGAGAGCGGTAACGGCAACTTCTTCTGCAGGCCTTGCGCTGATGTGGGAAATGCTGTACGTAGCTGCTTCCAGCAGACTGCCTATCACAATGGCGGTTGTTAACAGAGCACTGACAGGTCCTATCAATATCAACAATGACCACTCTGACTCAATGGGCGCGCGTGATTCGGGATGGCTGCAGATGTATGCGGAAACAAACCAGGAAGTTTACGATAACTTCATCCAGGGCGTACTGATTTCCGAAGCAACAAGACTTCCGATCATGATCTGCCAGGACGGTTTTATTACAAGCCACGGCGTATCCAATATCGACCTGATCGAAGATGAGAAAGTCAGAGAATTCGTAGGCGAATACAAGCCTGATGATTACCTGCTGAAGCACGATAATCCGCTGGCAGTAGGCCCTTACGGAACATCTCCTTACTATATGGAAATCAAGCGTGCACAGGCGCAGGCCATGAAAGATGCGATGCCTGTCATCAGAGATGTTGCAGAAAAATTCGAAGATATGACGGGAAGAAAATACGGATTCTTCGAAGAATATATGATGGATGATGCAGAGGTCGCGCTGGTGGTTATCGGATCCAGTGCAGGGACAGGAAAAGAAGCTGTGGACAGACTGAGAGCGGAAGGCAAGAAGGTAGGTCTCATCAAGCTGAGAGTGTTCAGACCGTTCCCTCGTATCCCTCTTGCGGAAGCGATGTGCAAAGTAAAAGCGGTTGCCATCATGGATAAGGCAGAATCCTTCTCCAACTCCGGCGGTCCGCTGTTCAACGAAGCAAGAAACTCTCTGTACGATCTGCCTGATGCACCATATGCAGTCAA
>JAGBGL010000072.1 GCA_017936025.1 Bacillota bacterium
CCCAGATCACAGGCTCCATCGGCATGCTGCCTTCAGCCTCCCTGGCAGAAGGAAACTTTGGCATGTACGAGCCGGTTCACGGTTCAGCGCCTGACATCGCAGGACAGAATATTGCAAATCCGATGGCAACGATCCTGTCCATCGCAATGATGCTGAGATACACTTTCGGCCTGCTGGAAGAAGCAGACGCTATCGAAGCTGCTGTTAAAAAAGTTCTGGCTGACGGCTACAGAACACCTGACCTTATGGCTAACGGCGGTGAAAAGATCGGCACTAAAGAAGCCGGCGACCTGATCGTTGCAGCGATTTAAATTTTTAATGCAAAACGCCTTCCTTCCCGGAAGGCGTTTTTAAGGAGCTCACATTATGAAAAAAACTTTATACATAATCCTGGGCTGCTTTTCTCTCGGGATCGGAACTATAGGCGCAGTACTGCCTCTGCTTCCGACAGTGCCTCTGTATCTGCTGGCTGCATTCTGTTTTGCCAGAAGCTCCGAAAGACTGCATTCCTGGTTCACCAACACAAAAATATACAAAAAAAATCTGGAATCCTACGCCGAGGGCCGCGGTATGACATGGGGAACAAAACTCAGAATAATGACTTCCGCGTCTATTGTCATGGCCATTGGATTCATAATGATGAAAGACGTTCCTGTAGGCAGGACCGTACTTGCGATCATATGGGTACTGCATGTGCTTTACTTTACATGCGGTATCAAAACACTTAAAACAGACAAGGAGAATGACCTTGAGTCACATAACTAACGAACGCAAAGCCATGCTGATGATGGCCGTATGCGCCTGCATGTGGAGTATCGGCGGTATTTTTATAAAACTCGTATCATGGAGCCCTTTCCTGATCGCGGGAGGCAGAAGTCTTCTTGCCGCAGGAGTCATGGCTCTCTTCATGTACAAATCTAAAATCAAACTGAATGTATGCAAGTATTCTGTCGGGGCAGGTGTCTGCCTGCTGGGCGTCCTGATATGCTTCGTGGCGGCCAACAAGCTGACTACAGCAGCCAACGCGATCATCCTTCAGTACACCGCGCCGATTTTCATACTTATAATCTCTATCCTTTTCCTGCACCATAAGGTACACAAAAAAGAAGTTTTCACTGTGACGATCACAACGATCGGCATAATATTCTTTTTCTTCGATGAACTTTCTCCCGGAAACATCACCGGAAATATCCTGGCCATACTGGCCGGTCTGTTCCTGGGGATAATGTTCATGATCATAGGTTTCGGCGGCGGAGAGGATGATTCTATACGTCTCAGCGGCATCCTGATCGGTCACATTCTGACAGCTCTGGCCGGCATTCCTGTCGGGATCCCAATGACTGATTCATTTGCAGCAGGTGAATTCATCTGCATTATCATCCTCGGTATAGTTCAGCTGGGTATCCCGTATGTTCTGTATGCCCTGGCCTCCAGAGACTGTTCACCTCTGGCCTGCTCACTCATCGGAATGCTGGAACCGATCCTGAATCCTATCTGGGTGCTGATATTCGACGGTGAAACACCTGGTTTTTACGCACTTATCGGCGGCCTTATCGTAGTTGCCGCTGTGACTGTCTGGTGCGTCATCGGTGAATCGGAAGAAAATGCATCATAAAACAACAACGGCGAAAGCAATTGCTTCCGCCTTATTTTATGCACTTAATCTGAGCCCGATCACTCCTGCCAGGACCATGCCCATGAACAGCAGCTTTTTCCAGTCTCTGCTCTCTTTGAAAAAGAATATCCCGAAAGTTACAGTAAAAAGCGTCCCGAGTCCTGTCCAGACCGCGTATGCTATTCCCAGCGGAAGAGTTTTTACCGCCTGTCCCAGCAGAAAAATCCCAAGAGCACTTATAACAAATGTAAGTATCGTATATTTCCTGTTTTTAAACCCGTCAGAAAGCTTCATGCATACAGTGAAACCGAGTTCACAGAATGAAGCAAGAATCAGCACAATCCACATCATGATCCTGCACCGCCTTCCTCTCTGCCTTCAACAGTTTTGAGCCCCACTATGCCGCACAGCAGTACAGCAAGGCATATGAGTTTTACCGGGCCTGCAGATTCTCCGAGGGCAATTATCCCTACAATCGTCGTGCCTGCGATACCTATTCCCGTGAACACTCCGTATGACATGCCTATCCCGAACTCACGGATACCTCTTTCCAGCAGGAAAAAGCTCGGCAGCAGGAAAATAAAAGTCAGCACGGCCGGCCAGAATTCTGTGAATCCGTCGGACAGCTTCATGAAATATGCCCACACCAGCTCCAGCAGGCCGGAAACGATCAGGCATATCCAGGCTATTGTTTTTTCTTTCTTCATATTTCCTTCCCATTCAATGATTGTTTGTATTGTTATCTGTCTGCAAAACAACTAAATATAATTTCCATATTGTTAACAAAAAAATCCGCAATTCATGCAACAATATCTAATATATCATAAAACGTTTGCAAACGGTCTCTCAAGAGACAATTATTGTTTGCAATTTTCATGAATCCCTCTCACCTCTACCTGTGCACGATGCACGTTCGTGTATAACCCACAAACATGCAGGTATTTTTTGTGCAGTTCTAACAATTTTCTCTTTACACACGTTTGCTGCAGTGCTAAAATAAAACTATCAATGAGAAAGGAAGCATATCATGTTAAACAGAATCTATGCAGCAGAATATTTCTATTTCGGCTTTACATACTTTAACAGTTGTAAGGTGAATTTTGCTGCAGCGAGATAAAAGAATTTGTACAGGGCTTCCATTATAACCCTATAGATATTCTCCGCAAGTGAAATTCACCTGCGGAGTTTTTTTATTGCAGAAGGAGAAATATCATGATCATCATTTTAAAGGACAATCCCGAAGAAAAACAATTAGATAATCTTACGCAGTGGCTTAAAAGCATGGACCTGGACATCCATTTCAGCACAGGTGAAAATACGACAATCATGGGCCTGATCGGCGATACTTCTGTAGTCGATATCGACCTCATCATGGCTCTCGATATCGTTCAGGCAGTAAAACGGATCTCCGAACCTTACAAGAATGTAAACCGTAAATTCCATCCTAAAGATACCATCGTGGATATTGCCGGAAATAAAATCGGCGGAGGAAACTTCCAGATCATCGCAGGTCCATGTTCCGTTGAGTCAAAAGATCAGGTATGCCGGATCGCCCGCGACGTGAAGGCTGCAGGTGCAGGACTGTACCGCGGCGGCGCCTTCAAACCAAGAACTTCTCCTTATGCTTTCCAGGGAATGCGCGAAGAAGGCATCAACCTTCTGATGGAAGCAAAGAAAGAATCCGGCCTCCCTATCGTTACGGAAGTAATGGATATTTCCCACCTCCATCTGTTCGAAGATGTGGATGTGATCCAGGTCGGTGCCCGTAACATGCAGAATTTCGAACTGCTTAAAGAACTGGGCAGAATGGATAAACCTGTCCTGCTGAAACGCGGACTTTCCAGCACTCTGAAAGAATTCCTGATGAGTGCCGAATACATAATGGCCGGCGGAAACGAGAAAGTCATCCTCTGCGAAAGAGGTATCCGCACATTTGAAACAGCAACAAGAAACACACTGGATCTGGCAGCGATCCCGCTTCTCAAAGAAAAAACTCACCTGCCGGTTATCGTAGACCCGAGTCACGCAACAGGTATCGCAAGCCTCGTAAAACCAATGGCTATGGCGGCGGCGGCTGCCGGGGCTGACGGACTGATGATAGAGGTCCATAACGACCCTGCACACGCACTGTGTGACGGTGCCCAGTCTCTGACACCTGCGCAGTTTGCAGATGTCGTAAAAGCAGTCAACTTGATTCTGCCTCATGCATTCAGAGGCTGATCATTCAGTATAGAAGGAGCAGAAAATGAAAATAGCAATCATAGGCCTTGGGCTCATTGGAGGCTCCATGGCAAAATCAATAAAAGGAAGCACCGATCATACCGTTTACGGATATGACCTGAACGATACTGTAGTTAAGAAAGCTCAGCTGCTGGCAGCAATCGATGCACCGCTGACTGATGAGATCCTCGCAGAATGCGATCTTACTATTATCGCTCTATATCCGCAGGCTTCCATAGATTTCGTAACGCAGAAGCAGGACATATTCAGAAAAGGTTCTATCGTCCTCGACTGCTGCGGCGTAAAACAGCTTGTCTGCGAAGCCATCGAACCGATCTCCCTCGAAAAAGGCTTCGTTTTCATAGGCGGCCACCCGATGGCGGGGCTGGAGCACTCCGGCTTCGACCACGCCGTGACCACCCTCTTCCATAATGCTTCCATGATCCTGACTCCAACAAAAGGTAATATCCAAGACGTGGAAAAAGTGGTAAAATTATTTACAGCAATAGGATTCACCAACATCCAGGTAGCTACACCGGAAGAACACGATCAGATGATCGCTTTTACATCACAGCTGGCACACGTGGTTTCCAGCGCCTATATCAAGAGCCCTGCGGCCCTCAGGCATAACGGCTTCTCTGCGGGAAGCTACCGCGATCTGACACGTGTCGCAAAGCTCAACGAAAACATGTGGACGGAACTCTTCCTGGATAACCCTGACTTTCTGGTGAATGAAATAGACGAGATAATCCTGCATCTCACTGAATACAGAGATGCTATCAGAGATAATGACAGGGAAGTTCTCCGCGCGCTGCTGAAAGACGGCCGCGAGAAAAAAGCACTGATAGATGGAGAAATATTCTGATGAAGAAAATCACAATCAACGCTTCAAGAAAATATGATGTAATCACAGGCCCCGGTCTGATCAGTCAGGCCGGTCAGCTGATCCGCACGGCTCTGAGCGATAATGCAAAGACCGTCTGTATAGTTTCAGATGACAACGTATCCCCGCTGTACAGAGCACCGCTGAAGAAGTCTCTCACAGAGGCAGGCTTCAAAGTTGTATCGTTTATCTTTCCTCACGGAGAGCCAAACAAAAGTCTGAGCACGGTTTCTCACCTGATGGAATTTCTGGCAGGAAAACAGCTGACACGATCCGACGCACTGATTGCTCTCGGCGGAGGTATAACCGGTGACCTGACGGGTTTCGCGGCAGCTTCGTATCTGAGAGGGGTCCGGTTCATCCAGATACCTACAACACTTCTTGCCGCAGTCGATTCCTCTGTGGGCGGCAAAACCGGTGTCAACCTCAAAGCAGGCAAGAATCTCGCTGGAGCGTTCTGGCAGCCGTCACTGGTTCTGTTCGACACCGATACGATAAAAACTCTTCCTTACAGCATACTGCTTGACGGCGCAGCAGAAGCCATCAAAGCAGGGATGATCGCAGACCGGAACCTGCTTGACTACATAATGCAGGCCGACAGCCTCACTGATCCGGAGGTATTCACAACGCTTTCGGACAGAGCGATCCGCATCAAGCAGGCTGTCGTCGAAGCAGACGAACGCGATACCGGTGCGCGTCAGCTCCTGAATCTTGGTCATACGATCGGACACGCCATAGAAAAATGCAGTAATTTTGAAATCACTCACGGACATGCTGTTGCCATGGGAATGGCCATCATTGCGCGGGCCGCAAAAAATCTCAACTGGTCCCGCGAAGACTGCCTGAGCCCGTTACTGGCTGTCCTCAATAAATATAAATTCCCGCTCGACTGTCCTTACTCTGCCGCACAGCTTGCCGAAGCGGCACTGAAAGATAAAAAACGCACAGGCGACACGATCACACTCGTTATCCCTGTGGCACCGGGCGACTGCAGGCTCACACAGATCCCTGTGGAAAAACTTGAAACCTTCATACAGAAAGGCTTAGCATGAAAATAGAAATCATACCCGGAAATCTTAGCGGCACAGTCCGCGCTATAGCTTCCAAATCGCATGCCCACAGGCTGCTGATCGCATCAGCTCTTGCCAGAGGAAGCAACGGAGTAAACATTCATACAACTTCACAGGATATTGAGGCAACAGAAGTCTGCATATCCAGGTTCAGCGAAGACGTCCCCGTACTGGACTGCGGAGAAAGCGGCTCAACACTTCGTTTTCTGATCCCTGTCGTAATGGCGCTGAAAGACGAAGCCATTTTCAAGGGCCGCGGCAGACTGCCTGAGCGCCCGCTTTCACCTCTGAAAGAAGAGATGGAGGCTCATAGCTGCCATTTTACAATGGCTCCTGCGCAGAGCTCTGCCGGTACAAGGACAATCTGCAGCATCAGCGGCCGCCTGCAGGCGGGCACATTCACACTTCCCGGAAACATCAGCTCACAGTACATCACAGGATTGCTGTTCGCACTTCCGCTTCTTGAAAAAGACAGCCGCATCATAATCACATCTCCGCTTGAATCATCACGGTACGTAGATATGACCCTGTCTGTTCTCAAACAGTATGGAATAACTATCGATACTGAACTGCACAATGGTTGTCCCGTATATACTGTTCCGGGCGGACAGAAATATACAGAGCCGGAAGGCATTTCTGCAGAAGGCGACTGGTCTAATATCGCATTCTGGATCATCGCGGGCATACTCTCCAAAGAAAGCTCGATCAGATGCACAGGACTGGCAGAAAATTCCCTGCAGAGCGACAGGGCTGTTACAGATCTTGCTGCTGAAATGGGCGGTCTGATCAGAAATGATGGCGGAGAGCTGACTGCAGAGCACTGCGATCTGAATGCCATCGAAATAGATGCTTCGGGCATCCCTGACCTCATTCCGGTCATGGCGGTGGCTGCAGCAACTGCCAGAGGGACTACCCGGATTTACAATGCCGGACGTCTGAGAATAAAAGAATCTGACCGGCTGGCTGCAATGTATGACTGCCTGTCCAGACTCGGTGCAGATATCACAGAAGAACCCGAAGGTCTGATTATCCGCGGAGTTCCCGTTCTCAAAGGCGGTACAGTCAGCGGATATAACGACCACCGCATCGTAATGGCAATGGCTGTGGCTTCCATAGTATCTGATGCTCCTGTAATAATCGAGGGAGCAGAAGCCGTAAACAAGTCATACCCGGCATTCTTCGAAGATTTCAAAGCTTTAGGAGGTAGATTCAATGTTCTCTAGTTTTGGAAACAATTTAAAAGTAATGATCTACGGCGGCTCGCATGAACCCGAAATCGGGGTAATTATCGACGGGCTCCCTGCCGGAACTGAATTCGATATGGATCTCCTTCAGCAATTTCTGGACAGACGGGCTCCCGGAAACAGTCCTTTCGCTACACCGCGTAAAGAACCGGACACCGTTATCCCGCAGGATGGTCTTAAAATCGAAGGCTGCAGAGCCACGGTAACAGACCGGACCATAAAACTGATTATTAAAAATACAAACACACGCTCGCAGGACTACAAAAACCTGCGTGACGTTCCAAGGCCCGGACATGCAGACTACACTGCATTTGTGAAATACGGCCGCGAACTGAACATGGCCGGCGGCGGACCTTTTTCCGCAAGAATGACAGCACCGCTGTGCATCGCCGGAGGTATTGCACTGCAGCTGCTCAGACAGAAAGGCATCGAAATCGGAGCGCATATATATTCTGTTGGCGACATTTCCGATACTCCTGTAGATCCTGTGGAACCAAACCTTCCATGGGGATCCGGTATGGCGGTTTCTACAGAGAGCGCGGCACCTGACTTTCCTGTGATCGACTCTGATGCAGGAAACAGAATGCAGGAACTGATCCTTAAGGCAAAAGAAGATGGAGATTCCATCGGAGGCATCGTAGAAGTCTTCGCGGCAGGTGTTCCGGCCGGCATCGGAGGACCGATGTATGAAGGTGTGGAAGGCGCTCTTGCACCTGTTTTCTTCGGGATCCCTGCAGTAAAAGGTATCGAATTCGGCGCAGGATTTTCAGCTTCCCGTATGAAAGGCTCTGAAAACAACGACCCGTTCCGTATAAGCGACGGCAGGGTCATAACTGAAACAAACAATCACGGCGGGATCCTGGGGGGAATCACTTCCGGGATGCCTGTAATCGCAAGACTGGCATTCAAGCCGACACCTTCCATTTCGAAGGAACAGAAATCCGTCAGTCTCAGTCGTATGACGAATGAAACGCTGTCCATAGAAGGCCGTCACGACCCCTGTGTCGTGCTCCGTGCAGTTCCGGTATGCGAAGCTGCTATGGCCATCGGACTTTTAGATATGCTACTGGAGGATCATAGATAATGGATCTTAAAAATATCAGAAACGAAATAGATACTATCGATACGCAAATATGCGATCTTTTCAAGAAAAGAATGGATCTGGCACTGGAAGTCGCCAGAGAAAAAGAAAAAACGAATACACCGGTGATCAATAAGGCCCGCGAAAAGGAAGTCCTGCTTAAAATCACTGATGAAATAGGAGAGCCACTGGACGGATACGGCCGTATCCTATTCAATACTCTGTTCGATCTCAGCCGCTCATATCAGAGCAGCTATCTCGGCAGAGAATCTGACATTTCCAGACGTATAGAGAGAGCTCTGGAAGATACGCCTAAACTGTTCCCCGGAAAAGCTGTCGTAGCCTGTCAGGGCGTCCAGGGCGCATATTCACAGGCGGCCTGCGAAAAACTTTTCGAACTGCCTAACACTATGTTCTTCACAACATTCGAAGGAGTATTCAACGCAGTTGACAAAGGCCTCTGCCAGTACGGCATCCTTCCGATCGAAAACAGTTCCTACGGTTCTGTAGGTACAGTATATGACCTGATGAAGAATCACAAATTCCATATCGTAAAAAGCATCAGGCTCAGAATAAATCACTGCCTCATGGCAAAACCGGGAACAAAATTGAGCGACATAAAAGAGATTTATTCACACGAACAGGCCATCGGCCAGTGCGGGGAATTTCTCAAGACCCTCAGGGATGTCAAAATCACGCCTTGCGAAAACACTGCCAGAGCGGCAAAACTCGTGGCAGAATCCGGCCGCAGCGACGTTGCTGCGATCTCATCCAGAGAATGTCTTGAACTCTACGGACTGGAAGCCATTGAAAACAATGTCCAGGTAACTGACAATAATTACACCCGTTTCATCTGCATTTCAAAGAAGCTCGAAATCTATCCGGGTGCTGACAAAGTCAGCCTTATGCTGTCAGTTCCTCATCAGCCTAATGCGCTGTATCACATGATCGCCAAATTCTCTTCCCTGGGTGTCAACCTTACAAAACTGGAATCCCGCCCTATCCCGGGCAGCGACTTCGAGTTCATGTTCTACTTTGATATGGACGCCTC
Source organism: Bacillota bacterium (assembly GCA_017936025.1). Lineage (GTDB taxonomy): Bacteria > Bacillota > Clostridia > Peptostreptococcales > Anaerovoracaceae > RGIG9096. The sequence continues at coordinate 9,165 of JAGBGL010000072.1, forward strand.
AGTATATAACAAAGAATTCGTCAAGCTGCTGGGCCAGCTTGAAATACAGCCCGAGCTGTTCGTATTTCTTGGATGCTATTCAGAAGTGTTTTAAGGAGGCAGCAATGACTTACGGACTCATAGGCGCAAAGCTGGGGCACAGCTACTCTAAGATAATACACGAAATGCTCGGACGCTATGAATATGATCTGCTCAGCATGGACGAAAGCGAGATGGAAGCTTTCATCAGATCAAGGAATTTTGACGGGCTGAATGTAACTATACCTTATAAAAAAGCTGTCATACCTTTCTGCGATCATATTACTGAGCTGGCGGAAGCAATCGGTTCGGTCAACTGTCTGTACTTTAAAGACGGCGAATTATGGGGAACCAATACTGACTATCAGGGATTCCTGTATGCTGCCGATTCTGCCTGGATTTCATTTGAAGGGAAAAAAGTCCTCATCCTCGGAAACGGCGGAACTTCGCTTACTGCCAGAAAAGCAGCCGCAGACAAAGGAGCTTCTGAGATTCTGATCACCACAAGACGCGGTGAAAAAGGCTGCATTTCATACGAAGCTCTGACAGATCACCGGGATGTCGAAATAATCATCAATACAACACCTGTCGGTACATATCCTGATAACGGCGGCAGACTTATTGATCTTGGAGACTTTCCAGACTGCACCGGTGTCATCGATGTGATCTACAACCCGTTTGCTACAGAACTGCTTCAGCAGGCTGCAGAACTGGGCATTCCGCACACTAACGGGCTGCCGATGCTGGTAGCACAGGCAACTGCTGCTGCTGAGCACTTTCTTGGTGAAACGGGACTGCAGAGCAATAATCAGCGCATCGTCGGTACACTGAAGCAGGACCTGGAAAACATCATACTTATCGGGATGCCCGGATGCGGTAAATCCACACAGGGAAGAGAACTTGCCGAAATCACCGGAAAAGCATTCGTCGATATGGACAGATATATCGAACAGCAGGAAGGCGCTTCCATACCCGAAATATTCGAAAAACACGGAGAAAAATACTTCCGCGACCTCGAAACAGCTGCCGCAAAAGCCCTCGGTAAAGAAAGGGGGCAGGTTATTGCTACAGGCGGCGGGGCTGTCCTTCGTCCGGAAAATATGAAAGCCCTCGCGCAGAATGGCCGCATAGTTTTCATTCAACGTCCGCTGGACAGGCTTTCAACCGGCGGAAGACCGCTTTCCAAAAGCCCGGAAGCATTAAAAAGTATGTACGAAATCCGTCTTCCATTGTATAATAAATACAGCCAGCATACCGTGCAGGCACATGGACGGATCAATGAAACAGCAGAACAGCTGCGGACTGTGCTGGGCTACTAAAATTCCAAGGAGGTATGATTTATGAGAAAAATCATTTCAACACCTAAGGCTCCTGCAGCTATCGGACCATACTCACAGGCAAACATCTACGGTAACATGATTTTCGCTTCCGGACAGATCCCACTGGACCCTGCAACAGGCGAAATCGTAGGAACAACTATCGAAGAGCAGACACATCAGGTTCTCACTAATGTAAAGAATCTCGTCGAAGCTTCCGGCAGTTCTATGGACAAAGTCCTGAAAACGACTGTTTTCATCAAGAACATGGATGATTTTGCAAAAATGAATGCAATTTACGCAGAGTATTTTAAAGAAGGCTCTTACCCTTCACGCTCAGCGGTAGAAGTCGCAAGACTGCCTAAAGATGTTCTGGTAGAAATCGAGACTATTGCATACATCTAAACATCTGCAGAACCAAAACTGATTCTGACAGCCGTCCCCTCACCGGGACGGCTTTTTATTTCTATTTTCCCTGAAGCAGCATCAACCAGTTCTTTTACGATATACATTCCCAGACCGGTTCCAGGTTCAGATACAACTTTCTCTCTGGTAAAAGGTTCAAATACTTTTTCCACGAACTCCGGGCTCATGCCAATCCCATCATCTTTTATGACAATTTCCCTTCCAGAAATAATCATCTGTATATTTCCGTTCTCCTGTGTATATTTCACAGCGTTTGACAGAAGGTTCGTAAGAACACGCATCACCGTGTTCTTATCGCAATTAAGCGATGCGGTCTTTGCGTTCTCATCTATGTATATTATGAAATTCTGTTTTTTACGTTTTATCTGCGGCTCAAGGACTGATCTGACTTCTTCTGTCAGTGAAAGGAGATCGATTTCTTCTGCAGCAGATGCAGACCCCTTGTATCCCTCTCCTGCATAATCCAGAACATCGTTTATCATAGAAGCCATAAGCATTCCCGAACCTATTATTCTCTCCGCGTACATTCTTACCCTCTCTTCATCGCAGCACTGCTGCTCCAGGAGAACCGCGTACCCCATCATCGTGTTCAGCGGTGTTTTCAGATCATGACTGATGCAGTACAGCAGCCGATCCGGTGCTGCATAAGTTTTTATATCATTCATATTGCTCTCCTTTCCCCTGCCTCTTCATTATTTACCCTTTTCTGTCAGTTCATGGCATAAAAAACGGCACCCTTTGCAGGATACCGTCATTATATCTTATATTCACTTTTATCCCTGTCGAAATCCGTCGTTTATAACGCCGGCCTTTAATCTTTCAATGTGTGCGTCCGCTGCAGCTCTTGCTTCATTCGCCCTTCCTTCGCGGATCGCATCCAGAATAACTCTGTGTTCTTCCGGCATCTTTCCGCTGCGGTCAAAGTTGTCGTAATACAGGTACCTGAATCTCAGCATCAGCTCCTGCAGCTGGTTTATCAGCATGAGTAATATATTATTGTCACATGATTCGACAATGAGATTATGGAATGCAGAGTCATACTCGATCATGTCTGACAGGTTGCCTTCTGCGATTGCCTTCTCATACTTCTCGGAGATCTCTTCCAGCTTTTTCAGCTGCTGCGGTTTCATTCTGTAGGAAGCCAGACATGCCGCAAGACCTTCCATGTCCTGACGGACTTCCAGAATCTCTACCATGTCTTTTACAGAAATCTGCGCAGCATGTGCGCCTTTTCTCGGCTCGATAATTACCAGACCTTCTTTTTCAAGCTTTCGGATAGCTTCGCGGACAGGCGTTCTGGAAACGCCCAGGCTTTCAGCCAGTTCCACTTCCATCATGCGCGTCCCCGGTGCGATCTTGCCTGTAAGGATCTGCATCTTCAGTTCTTCATATACAATTTCTCTCAGCGGTCGGTGTCCGCCTGCTTCCATTTCAAAGTACGCCATCGCTGTCTCCTGTCCTTAGAATGTCGTTCTTGTCCAGAATGTTTCTTTATTATGTGCCAGCATTTCCTCACAGATCTGCTGAGCCTGCTCTTTCGTGTCGCAGATCCCGAAAACTGTAGGACCGCTGCCGGACATGAGCACGCGCTCTGTTCCCAGCATATCCTGCATACGCTCTTTTGTCTGCATAACTACAGGATACCTTTGCAATGTGAAAGATTCAAGTATGTTTATCATGTTTTTGTATACCTGCGCCGTCTTTCCATCCGCCAGCGCAGCCAGCAGTTCTTCAGTATCAGGGTGTTCTTTGATTGCCGGCAGATCCAGCCCCTGGTATACTTCCGCAGTAGAAACTCCGATAGACGGTTTGGAAAGCACCAGATGTGCAGCCAGCCCTTTTACAGGTCTCAGTTCAGTCCCTGTCCCTGTTGCCACGGCACAGTGTGCAGCCAGAGGGTCTCCTGTAAGTCCCAGTTCCTTGTTCATAGCCGCCTGCCCCATTATGCAGAATGGAACGTCGGATCCGAGCTTGCTTCCCACCTCGTTGAGTGCTGCAACATCGAGACCCAGACCCCACAGATAGTTGACTGCGTGAAGCACAGCCGCGCCATTGCCGCTGCCGCCTGCAAGACCTGCCGCAACTGGGATTCTTTTTTTGATATCAATACGGAGCAGTCCCTTGCGGTCTTCTCCATAAGCCCCATGCATCAGCTGGGCCGCTTTGTATGCCAGATTTCTTTCATCTGTAGGCAGATAGGCTCTGTTAGTTCTCAGTTCTATAGAAAAACTCTCCCCGCCTTCTTTCCACTTCACATCTATTTCATCGTTCAGCAGGATCTGCTGCATAACCATTTCGACTTCGTGATATCCGTTTTCCAGTCTGCGGAGAACATCCAGCGAAAGATTTATTTTTGCATAAGATTTAACATGTACACGTTTCATCTCTTTTCTCCTTTTTCCGTCATACTGCTTCAATATCCGCGGCATCATTCCTAAAAAAATGAGCGGTAATATATACCGCTCATTTAATGCCTCTTATTTCTTGCCTTTGTTTTTCTGTTTGCCGCTCTGGTTTTTAGGTCTTGTTGTACCTTTATTGGATTTTTCAGGAGCTGCTTTTTTGGCAACTTTGTATTTTCCGCCAGCTGCAGAGATCGGTCTTGGGCCTGCAACATGGTGAATGTTCAGTTCTTCTCTTCTCTCTTCTTCTTTTTCTTTAGCGCGTTTCGCATCGCGTTTTGCCTGCGCAGCTGCTTCTTTTTCTTTCTGTTTCTGGTCTTTAGCAACGATTTCTTCTACAGATTTGCCTGTACGTTTTGCTTCCTTGTAAGGATTTACTGTATCGTGCTTACCTTTTTCTTCTTTTGCTTTTTTAGCATCATGCTGTGTGCTCTTCATGGAGAATACTACCATACCGCCCATCATTACGAACATCAGCAGCATATTTACTGTCATTGTTCTTTTCTGGTTCTGAGTTTTGAAAGTTACTTTGTCAACCTCAGACAGTTTGTCTCCATTTGTCGCTTCGAAAGATTTGTCGATTTTCAGAGTGTACTCTTTATCGCCTTCGATCTTAGCTTTGTTAGTGCTCAGTACCATCATCAGGCCTTCTTCGTCTTCACTGTAAACAACTTTGATCGGAACTTTCTTTCCGTCTTCGCTCTTCATAGTGATCGCCTCTTCATTGTTCTTACGAACTTTTTCGCTGGCTGGGTATACATCCTGGTCAAACCGGATCTTGATAGATAAGTTTTCTACGGATGTTCCTGTAGCTCCGTCTTCCGGATACTGTGATTTGATTTTTAATTCGCCGTCTCCCGCAAAACATGTTGCTGCTGACATCAGCATCATTACCAGTGTCACAAAGATGACTGCTGCTCTTCTTTTCATGATTCTCTTTCCTCCGACCTTTTCTTCCTTAATTCTCTGAAGAATGCCTTCATTATATCCTGACATTCCTGCTGCATGATTCCAGTTTCAATTTCTACGTAGTGATTGAGACGTGGCTCCTGCGGTATGTTGAATACAGAGCCGCATGCGCCTCCCTTAGGGTCCATCGTACCTATGTAAAGATGTTCGATACGCGACCACACTATAGCGCCTGCACACATGCTGCACGGTTCTACCGTAACATACATGTCACATCCGATGAGTCTCCATCCGCCCAGATGCTGAGCCGCCTGTCTTAATGCGATCATTTCAGCATGGAGCGTCGGATCCTTCTGCGTTTCTGTTAAATTGTGTCCTCTTCCTATGATCTCGCCGTCTTTTACCACGACTGCGCCGACCGGCACTTCTCCAAGATCATAAGCCTTTTTCGCCTCTTCGAGGGCTTCCAACATATACTTTCTCATATACCATACAATGTTATCACATTTTTGACGGGGTATCAAGATTTTTCTCATGGCAGAAGCCCTAAATTCCAACAATTTCTCCCGTTCTGCGCCGTACTGCTGTCAGCCAGTAGCCATGCATCGCCGACCCCCTGACCGGCTGCCACAGGCTGAACCCGGAAGCCCCTCCATCCGGCTGCTGTTCTTTTTCTCCGGTTCCCGGCACTCCCAGCAGCAGGTATTCATCATTATATGCAAAAATGAAATGCCCATTCTGTGTGATGCTGCCTTCCGCATCTATTGAAGCTACCGGAAACGCGCCTGGCTCTTCTACTATCCGCCAGCTGTCTGCCATCCATGTTTCTTCGAACATCTGCATTTCCCTGAAACGCCGCCGCTCAGAAATCAGCCTTGCTGACATTTCACGGATATAAGTGCCGTAGTAATCGTTATATGAAAGAGCTTTCTTCTCTGCATGATGCCTGTGTCCTTCATCAGATGACACGCCCTGCACCTCCCATTTCCGGTCCCAGTCGCCCTTCATGACCGGATGGTATGGTTCACTTGTCCTCTCCAGCGGAACCGCTGCCAGCATAAACACAAAGAAATCTTCGATCCCATTCCCATGTCCGTCTATATCACCTTCCGGAAGCTCCCATTTTTCTTCCAGACGCCCGTCTTTATCCGCATGAAAATCCCCGAGGCTCCTGTGAAGACTGTGTCCACCTTTCAATCCCAGAAGCATCAGTCTGTATATGTATCGCCTCTTATCCAGCATCCTCAGCCCGCCGGCTTCTATAGAAATCATCACAGTCTCTGCCTGCTGACGCATAATGATCCTGCCGGCTGCCGGTATGGTTTTATCCACCGAAAACCTGCGGTTCTCCTCATGGAGTATTATTTCTGCCATCTTGTCCATAAGCCGCCCTCCTTGCTTTTTCACTGCTTTTCTAGTAATATATGAGCAGTTTAAGAATTTATGTGGAGGATCTATGATTTTTGACATTACTGTGGTTGTCATCCTTGTCGCATGCATGGTACTGGGCTTCCGCCGCGGATTCATCTATTCTTTTGTGAATACGCTGGGATGGATCGGCTCTATCCTCGGAGCTTTTGTCGGCTGCCGCCTGCTGGCCGGGCAGCTCTCGATGCGTACTGATTTCGATGAAACCATTTACACTAAAATATATGAAAATATATCAGGTTCTTTTGAATCGGCCGCTACCAGTGCCGATACGCTGCCCCTGATACTAAACGAAACCATTGACACTGCTGCTGCCTCTGCCGCAGAAGTTCTCGCACAGCGTCTGACGGATATGACGGTGCTGATCCTCAGCTTCCTGATAATTTTTATCGTTATCAAGCTGATCTGCTACCTGATAACAACAGCCCTGTCAAAGCGCCACAACGACGGTTTCATTGGTTTTTTCGACGGCCTGCTGGGTTTTATTGCAGGAAGCATAAAAGGGATCCTGATCGTCTTCCTTTTCCTTATGCTGCTGGTCCCAGGCCTTAATCTGATGTCACCGGAAAGCGCCGAGGTCGCTCTGCGCGGACTGGAGAACTCGCACATCGCAGGGACACTGTACGACGCAAATTTCCTGGTGCTGGTACTCTCTTAATATTTACATTAAACAAGCCTGTGCATTTCTGCACAGGCTTTTACTGTTTTATTTTATTCTTTTTGCCACTACTACAAAACGGCCTTTTCCGTCACCGACATGATAATTACATGTGGAAAGTGTTATAACCTGCTCTCCGTAGCGGACCTCAACTCCGGTATCATATTCCGACAGGCGTTTTACTCCTGTTATATACTCGTTGAGCTGAGCCTCTGTTGTAATTCCCGGATACTGATAATATTTGAACACATTATCCTCTGAACTATATATCTGTGTATAGAACGCCGCTACGACTTCATACGTCCCCTGTCCGCCTTTGTAGATCGTATCGAATTTTATGTATTTGTGCTTCTTATAAAACTCATAGTCCGCATATTTTACGAGGTCTTTAAACATAGTCCCGTCTTTCATATGATGACCATATATAGTCCAGTTACATGTTGGAATGAAAATGTCACTCATTGCATCCATGAACGGAGTCCCGGATACGCTGTATTCTTTCTTGAAATTTCTTCTCAGATAGAATTCCGGATCGTTCTGGGTCTGCATTACAGGATAGTTGATGCGGGTGCCCTTGATCTTTATCCAGCCTATTATGTCCGGATTCGCAGTATACAGACCTGCATATTTGCCTATCACGATACCTTTATCGGTCTGCAGATCTTCCGCCTGAATATTGACCGGTTCCAGATCCGTAAGCGCCTTCTGTGCTCTCCAGCCCTCAATGTAGTGGTTGGCCAGTACCCCCGCTGCTCCTACGAACACCATCATTGCAATTACAAAGATGATCTTCCTCGGCAGACTCATTTTTTCTCTCTTTCCTTTTTTTACCTTTTTATTTCTCATTTCTACAATTCAGTTGCCTTGTACAGTTTTACTCCGTTTGCTCCCAGTATATCGATAACTTTACCCGGCTCTTCCACTTTCAGAACGATCATTGCAGTATCTTTCTTTGAGTGGATAGTTGAATATACGTAATTCACATTGATGCCTTCTTTAGCCAGAATTTCCAGCACATCGGCAAATCCGCCGGGCCTGTCGTTCAGCTCCACAGCAACCACATCTGTTATGGAAGCAATAAAGCCTTTTCCTTTCAGTATAGCGACTGCATTTTCAGGATCCTCAACGATTACTCTAAGTATACCAAAATCTGCAGTTTCCGCAATACTCATTGCTTTTAAGTCGACATTATTATCTGCCAGCAGTCTTGTGATTTCTGCCAGTCTTCCTTTTGTATTTTCTAAAAATACGGATACCTGTTTAATAAACATATTACATCCTCCTACACTACAGATTTCTTGTGTCTTCTACACGTTTTGCCTTACCTTCACTTCTTGGCAGTGTTCCAGGGTTCAGCAGGCGGATCTTGCATCCGATTCCGAGAATGCTTCTCAGTTCACGGTCGATGTCGGCCTTCAGTGCTTCAACATATTTGATATCATCGATAGCCAGTCCATCCGCCAGTTCTACTGCCAGTTCAAATGTATCTTTATTGTCTTCTCTGCCTACATACAGTTTGTAGTTCATAGTCAGTTTGTTTTCGAATCTTGCGATTACTGTTTCAACCTGGGATGGGAATACATTTACACCTCTGATGATCAGCATATCGTCTGTACGTCCGAATACGCGGCTCATTCTTGTAGTCGTTCTTCCGCATGCACAAGGTTCATGAGTAATGTAGCATATGTCTCTCGTTCTGTAACGGATCATAGGCATTCCTTCCTTGCCGATAGTTGTAATTACCAGCTCGCCTTTTTCTCCGTCAGGGACAGGCTCAAGCGTATCAGGATCCAGTACTTCCACATAGAAGTAATCGTCCTGGATATGCATGCCTGCATTTTCATCACAGCTTGCAGAAACCCCAGGCCCCATAATTTCGGAAAGTCCGTAAATATCGTGAGCTTTCAGACCCAGTCTCTTTTCGATTTCCCAGCGCATGCCTTCAGTCCAAGGCTCTGCACCGAACACTCCGCCTGTCAGGTGAAGATTTTCCGGTTTAAGACCTGCATGTTCAGCAGCTTCTGCCAGAGTAAGCGCATAGGAAGGTGTGCAGCAGAGAATGTTAGTTTTCATGTCCTGCATGAACATCAGCTGCTTCTGAGTGTTTCCGCTGGACATAGGAATTACCATACATCCCATTTTTTCTGCACCGATATGTGCACCAAGACCGCCTGTAAACAGACCGTATCCATATGCTACCTGCACCACGGAATCCTGATCTGCACCTGCCATTGCCAGACATCTTGCCACACATTCGCCCCACATTTCGAGGTCATTTCTGGTATATCCTGCAATTTTAGGCTTTCCAGTAGTTCCGGATGATGCATGTACACGAACGATATCATGCTTATCTACTGCCCACATTCCTGTAGGATAGTTTTCTGCCAGATCATCTTTCGTAACAAACGGCAGCTTTGTGATGTCTGCCAGAGTCTGGATATCTTCAGGTTTTACACCTGCTGCTTCCATTTTCTTTCTGTACGGCATCTGGTTTTCATAAGCATGAGCTACAACTTTCTTCAGTTTTTCCAGCTGAATTTTTTCAATTTCTGAACGGTCCGCGCATTCAATTGCTTCATTCCAAATCATGGTAAGCCTCCTGTATCAATTGTTATATTTAAGCGTTATACCCTTTTTCAAACGCTATTTTATTAAGTTCTACGAACTTAGGTTTGACAGTCGTTTCGATCTGTCTTATCCAAGTCTCTTTATCAAACGGCAGTTTCTGTGCCATTGCTCCCAGCAGAACTGTGTTAACAGCTTTCGCACTGCCGCATTCTTCTGCGATTTCAAGTGCATCGATCGCTGTCACATCGGATGCATTTGCCTTCAGGAACTCAACGATTTCTGCAGGATATTCCGCAGCGCCGATAGTTACCGGCATAGGCATGATCTGCTGTGTATTAACGAAGAACGCTCCGCCTTTCTTCAGGTAGGATATCCATCTGTATGCTTCCAGTTCTTCGAAAGCCACGATAATATCAGCTCCGCCCTCTTCAATCAGCGGAGAGTGCACTTCGTTTTCACTGATTCTTACATGTGTTACTACACTGCCGCCTCTCTGGGACATGCCGTGTACCTCTGCAAGTTTTACATCCAGCCCTTCTTCAAGAGCGATTTTTCCTAAGATTACACTGGCCAGCAGTGTTCCCTGGCCGCCTACACCTACGATGAGAATATTGATATCTTTCATGCTACTTTACCCCCTCTTCATTGGCGTCGAACGGACATACTGTCTTGCACAGTCCACATCCTACGCAGCTGGATTTTACGATCACGGGTCTGCCGTCTGCCATTTCGATTCCAGGGCAGCCCAGCTTCATGCACATTTTGCAGTTCCTGCATTTGTCTGTGATTGTATGAGGGATCATCGGCTGTTTAACGATCAGCGCGCATGGTCTCTTAGTAATGATAACTGAAAGTTCTTCTCTCGCAGTTTCTTCTTTTACGATTCTTTCTACTTCAGGCAGGTCGAACGGATCAACTTCCACGACATGTTTTACGCCGCAGGCTCTTGCCATAGTTGCGATGTCCAGTGCAGGAGCTTCTTCGCCTTTGGCATTTCTGCCGCTGGCAGGATTCTGCTGGTGGCCTGTCATGCCTGTGATACGGTTGTCCAGGACGATAACCGTTCCTGTAGACTGGTTATAATGCATGTTTACAAGTCCTGTAATGCCGGAGTGGAAGAATGTGGAGTCACCCAGTACTGCGACTGTGTTTCTCACTGCATCTGTTCCTCTTGCCTTTTCAAAACCGTGAGCCATCGTAATGGAAGCGCCCATGCACAGGCAGGCATCCATAGCAGAAGTCGGCGGAAGAGATCCCAGAGTATAGCAGCCGATATCTCCGATGACTGTAGTTTTCAGTTTGTTGAGTATGTAGAACAGTCCTCTGTGAGGGCAGCCTGCACACATCAGAGGAGGTCTTCCTACTGCTTCAGGAGCAGCTGCATGTTCAGGTTTTTCACCTGTGAAAGCTTCTCTGATCATGTTCGCAGAATATTCGCCCTGGATAGTGAACATGTCTTTTCCTTTAGCATCGATGCCCATTGCACGGATCTGCTCTTCAAAGAAAGGATTTCCCTCTTCGATAACATAAACCTGCTCAACCTGTGCCGCAAAATCTTCGATCAGTTTTTTCGGCAGCGGATTGATGATACCCATTTTCAGTACAGAAGCATCAGGCAGCGCCTCTTTAACGTACTGGTAGCAGATACCGCTTGTAATGATACCGATTTTTTTATCATTGATTTCCATCTTGTTGATTGCGAAATCTGCGGAATCTTCCTGGATCTGATTCAGTCGTTTTTCCTGTGCAACATGCAGCTTTTTAGCCATAGCAGGCATCGCTACATATTTCTGTATATTTTTAACATATGGAATCACTTCGCGTTCTTCTCTGTCAACCAGCGTTACGATACCTCTAGAGTGAGAAACTCTTGTGTTGGATCTCATCAGAACGACAGTATCGTATTTTTCACTCAACTCATATGCAAATTTCATATAGTCCTTGCATTCCTGAGCATTGGCCGGTTCCAGGACAGGAACTCCCGCACCTCTTCCGTGGTATCTGGAATCCTGTTCATTCTGGCTGGAATGACATCCGTTATCGTCAGCCACCAGCACAACCAGTCCGCCGGTAACTCCTGTGTACGCCGCTGTAAAGAACGGGTCTGCCGCAACGTTCAGACCCACATGCTTCATGCAGGACAGCGCTCTTGCTCCGCCGATGGAAGCTCCCACTGCAACTTCTGTTCCGACTTTTTCATTCGGAGCCCATTCAACATGTATTTCATCATACTGGGTTGCAGCCTCAGTTACTTCTGTACTTGGTGTTCCAGGGTAAGAAGATATAACCTTAACACCTGCTTCGTAAGCCCCTCTGGCGAAGGCTTCGTTTCCTAACATAATTCTTTTTTCCATATTAACTTCCTCTTTTATCTAGATAAAATGCTATGGTCTAATTGTACTCTATACAGGAAAGAATTGCAACCCAAAACATCGTGCATGATGCACGATTATTGCATATTTTTTGTCCTTTTTCATAATTTTTTGTGATTTTTTCTCTTTTTATTGGGGTGTTCACCAAAAACGCATATCAGGAAACCGCTGCTTGCCTTCCCCTAATCATGATTTTTGTAAATCTCTGTGCCGTAATCAACGCCTGTTTTGCACAGAAACCAGTAATCATCGTGCAGGAAGTAAAATGCCAGCACCGAATGATCGCCGTGGGCGACAGCTTCCTCAAGATGGAAGCGTATATATTTTGACTGACCCGGTCTGACGACTGTATCATCCTCTGCCGCAGCATCCCATGAACCGGCAGTGCCAAGCTCATCCATATAGCTTGCCGTTTTAGAGATCACAAGGTCCTGCCGTCCGCGGTTCGTCACATTCAGCACCACCTTATCGTCCGTCGCACTGCTGAATAGCAGCTCCGCATCGAAGTTCACACGGCTGTTTGCAAACACTACCCCGGAAACAACGCCCAGTGCCAGCACCAGCACAACTATTAAAACAATTTTCTTTCTCATATTAAAAATCCCCCTTTGCCATATAATTGTAAAGGAGGTTATTTCCTGCGTGGTGCTGTTATGTCATACATTTTCCGCTAAAAAGCGGCATCAGATGCGGCCGGCCGGGGTGCAGCCCGCGCGGCAGCATAAAAAAGGCGGTGCCGCAGCACCGCCAGTCTAAACTATTCACATTTTTTCAGCAGTTTGTTCCACTCTTTGTCCACATAGGCCTGAGCTTCTTCAATCATCCACTCGTTGCCGGATTTGAACATATGCTTGAATCTGCCCTGCTTTGACAGGAACTCTTCTACCGGGAGCTTTTTCTTTGGCTCGTAAGTCAGTCTCCAGATCCCGTCTTCGATTTCATACAGAGGCCATACACAGGTATCTACCGCCAGCTGACAGATCTCCGCCAGATCTTCTGCTTCATATCTCCATCCTCTCGGACACGGAGATAGAATGTTCAGGAAACATGCTCCTTCTGTATAGATCGCTTTTTTCGCTTTTTCATGCAGATCCTTGAAGTTTCCGATAAATGTCGTCTGTGCAGCATAAGGTATGTTATGAGCCGCGATGATTTCAGTCAGATTTTTCTTGTTCTGGATCTTGCCCGGCATAACGCTTCCCGCAGGGGAAGTTGTCGCGTCAGCAAATCTAGGTGTGGAAGAGGATCTCTGGATACCTGTATTCATGTATGCTTCGTTATCGTAACATACGTAAACCATATCATGTCCTCTTTCCATTGCACCGGACAGTGACTGCAGACCGATATCGTATGTACCTCCGTCACCGCCGAATGCGATGAACTTAAAGTTGTCTTCAACTTTGCCCCTTATCTTCATCGCAGTATATGCCGCTTCCACGCCGGAAAGTGTAGCCGCAGCATTTTCGAATGCAGTGTGGATATAGCTATCAGTATATGCGGTATAAGGATACATGAAAGTGGAAACTTCCAGACAGCTTGTCGCATTTGCAATTACCGCTTTATCTTCAGGCTCGAGCGCTCTCAGCACGCCGCGCACCGCGATACCCGCACCGCAGCCCGCACACAGTCTGTGACCGCCGACCAGCCTTTCTTTCTTTTCTACTTCTTTCTTTAAATTATAAGCCATTTTTATAACCTCGCGTCTCTAACACCGATATAACGATAAACGTCGCCCGGATCGTCATGTTCAGCGATAACGAACAGATCCTGGAAAATATCATAAAAGCTTTCAACTGTGATATCTCTGCCTCCGAGACCGTAAATGTAATTGACTGCATATGGTGCATCAGGCAGATCGTACAGAGAGTTTCTTGCTTCGTTGAACAGCGGACCGCCGGAGTTGGAGAAGGATTCTGCCTTATCCATGATGGCAACCGCTTTTACTTTACACATCGCTTCCGCCAGTGGGATACGAGGGAACGGTCTGAACACTCTCAGCTTGATGAGACCGACCTTCTTGCCTTCTGCTCTCAGCCTGTCCACAGCTTCTTTTCCTGTACCGGCACTGGATCCGATAACCACCAGCGCCACCTCTGCATCATCCATCATATATTCTTCGAAGAATCCGTATTTTCTTCCCGTCATATCTTCGAATTTTTCTGCAACATCTCTGATGACAGGCATCGCA
>JAGBGL010000073.1 GCA_017936025.1 Bacillota bacterium
CATGGGAGCATCTTGAGGGCATCTATCCCTATGAGATCACCCACCCGCCGCTGGGCAAGATAATCATCTCTCTGGGCATCAGCCTCTTCGGCATGACGCCCTTTGGCTGGCGCTTCTCCGGCACCTTCTTCGGCCTTATGATGCTGCCCATAATCTATGTCTTTTCCAAGAAGCTCTTCGGCGGCCGGGCCGTGCCCACGGCAACGACCATGCTCATGGCCACCGACTTCATGCACTTTGTCCAGACCCGTATCGCCACCATAGATAGCTATGCAGTGTTCTTCATCCTGCTTATGTATCTTTTCATGTACCTCTTTATAAGCGAGGGGAAATGGCGCAATCTGGCCCTCTCCGGCATTTTCTTCGGTATGGGCGCCGCCAGCAAGTGGACCTGCCTCTACGCCGGCGCCGGCCTTGGGCTTATCTGGCTTATCTATGTCATCATCAAGGCCAGAAGGGGAGAGCTGGATATAAAGGGCTTTTTCAGGCTCTGCGCTTTCTGTGTGCTCTTCTTTGTGCTGATACCCTGTGGGATTTATTACCTGTCCTATATCCCCTACGGCATTGCCGAGGGTAAGACCAATATCTTCTCTGCCGATTATCTTCGCATCGTGCTGGATAACCAGAGCTATATGTTCAACTATCACTCCGGCATCGTGGCCGAGCATCCCTATTCCTCCCGCTGGTATCAGTGGATGCTGGATATCCGGCCCATCCTGTATTATCTTGAGTATCTGCCCGACGGCAGGCGTTCAAGCTTTGGTGCCTGGGTGAACCCCGCCCTCTGCTGGGGCGGACTTATAAGCCTCTTCTTCACCGGCTACCTCGCCATCGGCCGGCGGGACATGCGCTCCGGCTTCATCCTGCTTGGCTACCTTGCCCAGCTTGTGCCCTGGATTCCCATTGCAAGGCTCACCTTTGCCTATCACTATTTCCCCTGCACGGTGTTCCTCTGCCTTTCCATGGGTCAGATGTTCAATGTCATCCGCCTCAATTCAAAGAATTGGCGGCTTCATATCGGCGCCTTCGTGCTGGGCAGCCTGCTTGTGTTCATTCTGTTTTACCCGGCCCTCTCCGGCGCTGCCAGAGGGAACACGGATATCCTCCGCTGGCTTCCCACCTGGCCCTTCTGAAAATGAAACTCCGACTCCCGGCTCAACAGGGCTGAGAGCCGGAGTTTTCTGTTGACATATGGCCTGTTTTTTGCTAAATTGTAAACACAATTTAAATGTAGAATGCTTAATGTCTTTTTTGACAGCGGGAGAACCAATTTTTTGGGGTGTATCCGCCTTGCGGCGGAAGGGAGCCTTCTTTCCCTAATCCGACAGCTAATCTCGTCAGCACAAAGAGGGAATATATTTATGTCATGCGGTCGGGCTGCTCCGGCTCCCGGTTTGCGTCATTACTGCGTATTTTGCTTTTGTGCTGCTTTGGAAAAAGCAGCATTTTTTTGCGTATGCAGCATTTTGAAAGGCAGGTATGTTCCAAGTGAAAGCAAGTTCAGATTCCGGAAGACAAAAGTTCAAATTCAGCCTTTTCCTCGTCACCATCGGCATTGTCTATGGCGACATTGGCACTTCGCCGCTTTACGTCATGAAGTCCATCATGGCGGGCAACGGCGGTATCAGCCAGATAAACGAGCAGTTCATTATCGGCGCGCTGTCGCTGGTAATATGGACTGTTACCCTGCTGACCACGATAAAATATGTCCTCATCGCCATGAAGGCGGATAACCACGGTGAGGGCGGCATCTTCTCGCTCTATGCTCTGGTGAAAAACTGCGGCAAGTGGCTTATCATCCCCGCCATGCTGGGCGGTGCGGCGCTCCTTGCCGACGGCGTGCTCACTCCCGCCGTCACCGTTACCACCGCGGTGGAGGGTCTGCGCAGTATTGAGATCATGAACCGCTTCCTCGGCGAGGGTCAGTGGAAGGTGGTCATCATCACCCTTGCCATTATCTGCGCCCTTTTCTCTGTGCAGCATGCCGGCACCTCCCGCATCGGCAAGGCTTTCGGCCCCTGCATGCTGCTGTGGTTCTCCTTCCTGGGCATCACCGGCCTTGTAAGTCTTGTGCAGTATCCCGTTGTGCTTAAGGCTTTCAACCCCATCTATGCCGTGCAGGTTCTGTTCAGCGATTATAATAAGGCAGGCTTCATGATCCTGGGCTCCGTATTTCTTGCTACCACCGGCGCCGAGGCTCTTTATTCCGACATGGGTCATGTGGGCCGGGAGAATAATCCGGCTCCTTTTCAAAAATGTCGAGAACCTGATTGGCTTCATCTAAAATCAGATCTTTTTTATTCACTTCCACTGCAGCCTGATAAAGAGCACTGCCGTAAGTCAGATCTACTGTTAATTCTGCCATTGTCCGCTCCCTGCCTGTTCAATTATTTCATCTACGATCTTATCCTGACCTGTCTGCGCAATATCGCGCTCGACAATTTTTTCTGCAGCCAGCATAGCCAGTGACGCAACATGCTTCTTCATATCTTCTAAAGCTTTACGCTTTTCCAGCTCGATCTGCTGCTCTGCGGCCTTTATCATCTTATCTGCTTTTTCCTCGGCTTCACGGATGATTTCTTCGGCCTGCGCATCCGCACGGACCTTCGCTTCTTTTATGATTGCCCTGCCTTCGTCCTCAACATTGGCAATCCTGCGGCTATAGGCTTCCATTTTCTCGTCTGCTCTCTTGTTCACCAGCTCTGCATTATCCAGTGCATCCTGAATAGTCTGCTTTCTTGCATCGAGAACACCCAGAAATGGTTTATACAGAAATTTAGTCAGTACGCCTACTAAAATCAGGAAGTTGATCAAGTAAAAGATAAGTTCTGTTAAGCTGATTCCTAATGCTTCTACCATATTTCTATCTTCCTTCCATTGCTGATTATTTCCTTAAAGCGAAAACTTACATTTTTGCAAACAGTAAGAATGCAATCAGAAGTCCGTAAATACTTAAAGATTCCATAAATGCAAAGGAAAGAATCATATTAGTACGAAGCATACCTGCTGCTTCCGGCTGACGTGCCATACCTTCCAGTGCTTTTGCTGCAGCGAGACCCTGACCGATCCCAGGACCGATAGCCGCTAAACCAATTGCTAAACCTGCTCCTATTGCTATTAAACCCATATCCATTCTCCTTTCAGATTACTATTCTTGTTATTTTCTGCGCAATTAAACGCGTTTTTATAAATGTTCCTCATCCTCCGGCATAGCTTCTTTGATATATATTGCCGTCAGGAGTGAAAATACCAGTGCCTGTATCAGACCCATCAGTACACTGAAGGCCTGCATTATTACAGGAAGCCCCACCGGGAGCATGTCAAAGAATACCGAAGTTATCGTTTCTTCACCGTATACATTCCCATAAAGTCTGAGTGTCAGGGATACCGGTTTTACCAGATCCTCCAGCATCATCAGCGGAAGCAGAAATGCAAACGGCTGCAGCCAGTGCCTGAAATAACTGAGCCCATGATGTGAACCTATCCCCACAGCGATCATCGAAACAAATGCCACAACAGCTAGCGCCATTGTACAATTGATGGATGCTGTCGGCGGAGCCAGTCCCGATATATGGCCTGAACCCGGAAGCAATCCCGAATAATTACAGAACAGGATGTAGATAAACAGTGACGCAACAAGCGGGAAATATCGCTTGCAGGCCTCTTTACCCATGATGCCCTCATAGAAATTGTAAAGGCTGCCTATTGCCCATTCCACTGCATTCTGCATTCCCGAGGGAACAAGTTTCAGATTTCTTCCGGCTATTATGGCCACCACACACAGGAAAATGGTAATCCCCATACTGGTTATCATCCCATTGGATATTCCCATTTCGTTTAATGTATCGAACACTTACTCAGACCTCCTTTCAGTTTGTTTTTACCGCTTTCTTCTGTCTCAGAGCCCAGACGTGATTCATCAACGCAAGGGTGAGAGCTGTTGCTATCAGAAAAGCGATCCCGTCAAAAGGAACAATGTTCCTGACTAAAAATACTGCCAGCAATGTCAGTATATTTACAAAATAGCTGATCATCGCTCTGGCATAGATACTGTTCCCGCCGGCCTGATATCCGTATCCGGAAGCGTCCTCTTCACCATATTTCTTCCAGATGAACAGACTTTTCAGACTGCCTATGATGCCTCCGAAAACAAGTCCTGCCACGGCGCCTATTATATAAGTCAAAAAATATCAGCTCCCTTTAGTTTATGATTTCAGTTTGCTTACTACTCATAAAATCACATAACTTTTTTGTTATTCATCTAATTATAATACACACTCTGCTTCAAAGTAAACAATAGTTTTAGAATTATCAGACTTTTTTCTACAATTCCCTATATATATTCATTTTCAGCAATTCTGTAAATATTCCTCTCCTGATTTGACGCAAATAAATAAGAGGTTCCCCCTGATAAAGGAACCTCTATTTTATAATTTGTCATTCTGAATCTCATTTCACAGAACTAATTTGCGGTACTGTTTCAATCTTCCGGATGCTTATCCGCAGTGGTGTTCTTTGCACCTTTAGCAGCCGCTTTTTCTTCCGCTTTTCTGTGCTTTTCTTCAGCCTTTTTCTGTTTTACCTCGGTGGCTTTTTCTTTATCCTCAGCCTTCTTGACATTTACAGCTTTAATTTCAACATTCTTTGTACTTGTGTCTGAAAGCATCACGTACATCAGCATAATCACTACTGCAAGCAGGCCAATGCACTCTACCATCTGTGCTCGGCTGTATTCAACTGCCATAACACCCATGATTCCGCTGATGCAGTAGAGCAGCATCACAGTTCGCTTCTGTCCGAAACCCGCTCTCATAATACGGTGGTGCAGATGTTCTTTGTCGCCTTCCATGATGGACTGTCTTCTCACAAGACGTCTCAAGATGGCAAACACAGTATCGAACAGCGGGATCGCCATTACGAATACCGGAAGCACTATCGCCATGATAGTTGCACTCTTGACCGGCTGTATCAACGCATACGCCGCCAGGCAGAAGCCCAGGAACTGGCTTCCGCAGTCGCCCATAAAGCATTTCGCAGGATTAAAATTGTACGGCAGGAATCCCAATGTGCCGCCTGCAATTGCCAGCATAGCCGTAGCCGCCAGATAATGCCCGTGTATGTATGCCGCATAAGCGATACACAAAGATGCGATCGCTGCAATACCCGCCGCAAGGCCATCGAGACCATCGATCAGATTCATTGCATTGATCATCCCTACTATCCACGCCACCGTCAGAATAAATGTAGCGATTTCTCCTGCTGCACCGGAAAAAATAAATCCGACAAAGCCGAACCTTATTCCGAACGCATAAACAACACATGCACTCAGCAACTGGATAAGCAGCTTTGATTTAGGGCCCAGGGTCTTCAGGTCATCGATGACCCCTCCAGCGAAAATCACGAGAGCTCCCAGCACCAGGCCTGTCACCGCCTGCTTGTCCACAAACTGAGGGATCACAAAGATTACGGTCGATACCATGATGCCCAGAAAAATAGCCATCCCGCCAAATCTCGGAATGATTCTTGTATGGACACGCCTGTCATCCTTCGGTATATCCATCGCACCTATTTTGGGGGCAAGCCATATAGAAACCGGCGTCATTACTACGGCAACAAGAAATGCCGTAACAAACGCTCCCCACAAGATATGATAATTAATCTCCACTATTCTTCTCCTAACATTTCGATTTCAAGACCGGCTTCTTTCAGAATGTCGGCAGCCATCTCATCAGGATAGCTGTCCTTGATATACACCTTTTTGATGCCCGCATTGATAATCATTTTTGCACAGATAATGCATGGATGATGCGTCACATAAATAGCTGCCCCATCGATGCTGTTTCCCTGTGCTGCCGCCTGAATGATCGCATTCTGCTCCGCGTGGAGAGCTCTGCAAAGTTCATGGCGCTGTCCTGAAGGCACACCCAGCTGCTGACGCAGACATCCGCCCAGTTCATCGCAGTGGGATAATCCTGTCGGTGCTCCGTTATAACCGCTGGCAACGACATGCTTGTCCTTTACAATGACAGCCCCCACATGTCTTCTCAGGCATGTAGAACGTTTGGCAGTCAGGACTGCCATTTCCATAAAATACTCATCCCAGCTGGGACGCTTTATATCTGTCATATCCGGGTACCTCCTTCGGATCATAATATATGTCTTTAAGATACAGACCCTGAGGCGGTGCAGTATGCCCGGCCTTCTGTCTGTCGGCGCTTTCAATAGTTTCTTTCACTGATTCCGGCGTTCTCTTTCCGAGTCCTACCTCTACCAGAGTGCCCGTGATTATACGGACCATGTTATAGAGGAAGCCATCCCCTGTAATTATAATGAAAACGTCATTTCCGGCACGCTGTACGTTCAGCTGCCATATCGTTCTCACTGTCGTTTCGCGCTCTTCACCGCCCGCTGCCTGGAAGCACGCAAAATCATGAGTACCTTCAATATGCACAGCTGCTTTCTGCATGAGTTCAACATTCAGTTCATCAGCCACCTGATAGCAGTAATTGCGTTGAAAAATATCCATATGCTTTGTATTTCTGATCCTGTAGATATATGTTTTACCTATAGAATCAAACCGTGCATGGAAGTCCAGCGGCATTTCACGCACCTCTGTCACACGCACAGGGCCTACTACAGTAGTTCCCCTCATCCCGCCTGACAGCCTGTTGTTGACAACCATTGCCAGTTTTTCAGTCGGGATCCCGAAGTCACCCTTAAAGCTTGCACGCTGCCCGTAAGCATGCACACCCGCGTCAGTACGGCTGGTTCCGTTCACCTTTATTTCTCTGCCCATCACTGTACTCAGGGCTTTTTCAAGAGTACCCTGCACTGTAGGTTTGTCCGGCTGTCTCTGCCATCCGGAGAATCCCGTGCCGTCATACTCTATTGTCAGCAGGAAATTACGTTCCATGCCTTACCTACTTTCTTGGCAGTTCGATCTGTTTATTATCTTTGGACTCTCTGTACAGAGTGAATTTACGGCCGATAGCCTGTACGAATTCAGCCCCCAGCTCGTCAGCCAGTTCGTTTGCAGTTTCTTTAGGATCCAGTGTACATCCTTCCTGGATTTTTACTTTAACCAGTTCTCTGCACTCGAATCCTGTTTCCAGTTCTTTTTTTATATTCTCTGTAAGTCCGCTCTTTCCGATATATACTGTCGGCTCCAGTGTATGTGCCAGTTTTTTAAGAAAGCTTCTCTGCTTACCTGTAATCATATTTCAAATTCTCCTTTTTATATAAAAAACATCTTCATTATATTTTACAACAAAGGAACGATAATTGCCACATAAAATATCGCACAGCCGCAGATATACGGTCCCAGCGGAAGCGAATCGGTACGCTTTATTTTCTTCCTTAACAGCATCACCGAAAACACCGCAGCACTCAGCAGCGATGACATAACCAGCACCGCAAACGTCCCTGCACCTCCCATTGCAAGTCCAATTGCCGCAAAAAGTTTTACATCGCCAAATCCCAATGCATCCTGTTTGAAAACCAGCCTGCCCGCAGCAGACGCAAGCAGTATTATACCTCCGCCCAGAAGTAATCCTTTTACAGGCTCCATAAATGTCCCGTAGGAAGGAATGAAACCAATAGCTGATACAGCCGCAAGCAGAACGAACTGATCCGGAATTATGCCGTATTTTTTATCCGCTGCAGCTATGATCACCATCGCCCAGCAGAACAGCATCGCTGCTGCCGCAAACTGCCAGTCATACAGGACAGTATTTATACCGATGCAGACAAACATACCCGAGAATACCAGCTTCCACGGGAAGCCCTTTATCCTCTGTATGTGCGGATCTCTCAGTTCATCTTCCGGTGTCTGTCCGTAATCACACAGCCACTCAGCAGGCATCCTATTAAACACATATACCGCACCATGCCCTGCCAGAAATCCCGCAGCAGCAGCTGCTGCCGCTTTTAAAATAATCACAATATATTCCGTCATTTAGAACTCCTTTTCCCACCCTTTTGCAACAGTAATATTTTAACAATTTTTTGCAGTCTGCCGCAAGTGATTTCACAAAACCCATACATTCAGATGTCCAAAAACTTATAAACCCTGACGCTGCGTCAGGGTTTGTTTTCTATATCATCCTATGTTATCTGTTCAGATTCCTCAAGCCGCACGACAGACACTTCGTATGCCGTCCTGATATCCGGATTTCCCTCTTCATCATACTTCTTATACTGCCTGCTCTGCAGCCTTCCCTCGATATACAGCTTTGCGCCGACTTCCATACTTCCGCCGTAAACTGCGTTCCTTCCCCATGCGATACATGGGATATAATCTGATTTATTATACAGTCTGTTTACCGCGAGCATAATATCGCAAAGTTCGCGTCCCAGAGGTGAAGTCCTGCGTACAGGTTTCTTGCATACAAAGCCCTCCAGCACAACTTTATTGACCGGCAATTCTCCGTCCGCCCATTCAAGTTCACGGGCAAAAACAACAATTATCAGTCTGTTCTTTCCCCCGCTCTGCTGATTATACGTGCGGATCTGCCCTGCTGCTGTGATCTCACAGCCAGGCTGTATATCCATATTCCATATCAGTCTTTCAGATACCACCACCGGCACAACATCTTCATATCCGCTGCGCCGCTCTATCCCCAGTTTAAAGGCATAAAAACATTCACCATAAGTCTTATGGCTGAATTCCAGTTCAGACACTACTCTTCCTGTCAGTACCACGCGGTTTTCATCCAGCATCTGTTCCATAAAAAATCCCCCTCGCAAAATATCAGTTAAATATATTGCCTACGGGGGATATTTATTACTATAATTCTAATTTCATCACTTCCGGATTGCAGCCGTTCCCAAACTGGTCACAGTGGAAGCATTCCGAAAAATCAGGTGATTCTTCCCTTTTTATAATTTCAAAGCCGAGTTTCTTAAAGAACTCCGGAACTTTTGCAACGATATAAATGCGTTTGCCTCCGCGCTCCAGAACTTCTTTGATTGCCTTTTCCATAAGGATCTTTCCCATCTTGAATTTTCTGAACAGCTTTGACACCGCAACTGCATCGATTATATACTCGCCTTCCCTTTTGGAAAGAGTCACGGCTCCGACCAGATGTTCATCACTTTCATCTCCGTGGACGAGCTTCCAGCACTTCAGAAGATCATCAGAAGCCTTTTCACCTTCGGAATATTCCAGCCCGTTTTCTATAAAAAACGGTACCAGTGCTTCAAAATCATCAGTCTCTTTCATCATAAAACGCAGCATCAGATATCATCCTCCATTGTGAAAATACGCAGTCTGTTGTGGAGCAGCGAGAACTCCAGCGGGAAGCGTTCGCCTTTTTCTCCGTCGATATCCGTTGCGATATCGCTGTCAGACTCTATACGCAGTTTATCAGTACTGAATGTAAGAACATTTTTATTTTCAAAATGTCTTCCCTGCATAGCGTCCAGCAGCAGCGTTCCCATTTCACGCAGAGGCATTTCGCGGAAAAGCACAACATCCAGCAGATTATCATTTACCTCAGTCTCCGGAGACAGCTTTCTGAATCCGCCTGCAGATTTACCGTTCATTACCACCATGAAATACATGTCCTCTTCATAGGTTTCTTCCGGTGTAATAAGTTTCACATGCTCTGCAGTGATATTCCTTATTTCAGACAGGGCCTTGAGATAATAAGCCATAATTCCCAGAGAGTTCTTCAGGTTCGGATCGGTTTTCTGGCTTACAGAAATCAGGCCTCCCATGGCTGCAACATTAACAAAGTGTCTTCCATTCACCTTGCCCACATCAGCAGTCGTATAACTTGTTCCCAATGCAATATCGATCATACCGTCGATATCGCTCGGGATTTCAAAGTAATACGCGAAATCATTTGCAGTTCCGGCAGGGAATATCGCCAGCGGCAGATCTATGTCATTTTCGATCATCGCATTCACACATATATTGATAGTGCCGTCTCCGCCTGCTGCAATGATCTGACGGTATTCATTAGGATGCATCGTTTTCAGGACATGTCTTATCGTCATACCCTGTGCAGCACGCACCGGAACAATTACCAGACCTTCTGCCTGAAACCTCTCGATTATATAATCCAGATTGTTTTTGAACAGTCCGTTTCCGGAATGCGGATTATAAAACAGCAGTACTTTTCTTGCTCTTACATCTTCAAGTTTACTCATATCAATTCTCCCCTAATTGCACTGATCAGATAAAGCGAACCTGCGCACAGGACCACATCCGGTCCTGCTTCATGTTCCACCGCCATCTTCAGTGCAGTTTCTGCATCTTTTGCCACTTTACATAAAGCACCTTTTGCCTGCAGCATTTCTGCCAGATCCTCTGCCGGCAGTTTTCTCGGATTATCCGGCTCGGCAGCAATAAACCTGTCTGTAATTTCACAGAAGTGACTGACTATAGTTTCTGTATCTTTATCAGCCAGCATACCTGTAATCATCACGATATTGCTGTCAGGGAAGCAATCCTTCACTGCTTTTTTCAGTGCCTCTGCCCCTGCTTCATTATGCGCTCCGTCGAGCACTATGCAGGGTTCCCCTTCTAAAACTTCGAATCTGCCTGGCTGCACAGCCTTTGCAAATCCTCTGTAAACCTTATCACGGCTTACTTTTATTATACTCTCTTTTCTCAGGATTTCCAGAGCAGTCATTGCCGTTTTTGCATTTTCCACCTGATGACGGCCCGGCATAGTGATCTTCACACCGCTGTAATCAGTTCCGTATATCTCCATGTCGAATTCGTACCCAGAGGCGGATTCGCTTTTTATTCCGTACCTGATCTTTGTTGCATCATAGAACTTCGCATCACATTCATAAGCCTTCTTCGCAATTACCTTTGCAGCTTCCTGCTGAGTAACATTAGATACCACAGGTACGCCCGGCTTTATTATGCCGGCCTTTTCACCTGCTATTTCTGCCAGCGTGTTTCCCAGTCTGTCTGTATGATCGAACGAAATGGAAGTAATTATGCTGATCAGGGGCTTTTCGATAACATTAGTGGAATCACCTGTCCCTCCGAGCCCTACTTCCAGTATTACGAAATCCGTCTGTTTCGCTGCGTAATATAGGAAAGCCACGGCTGTAACAACCTCGAACTCCGTAGGAGAATCGTAGCCTTCAGCTACCATCGCTTCTGTCTGTTCCACCGCCATTTTTGTGTATACAGCCAGTTCTTCATCTGAAATCATTCCACCGTCGAACTGTATACGTTCGTTGAAGCATTCGATAAAAGGTGAGGTATAAAGCCCCACCTTGTATCCGTTCTCTCTTAAAGCCTCATACATATATCTGCATACAGAGCCTTTTCCATTTGTACCTGCCACATGGATAACTTTCAGATCCTTCTCAGGATGTCCAAGCCTGTCCAGCAGCATATTCATTCTCTCAAGTCCCAGGATCATGCCAAAACGGTCGAACTGATGGATTCTTTCAATTGCATCCATTTTGTCTGTCCCCTTATTATTTCAGTTTGCCTTCAACCATAGCCAGACGTTCGATAACTTTTGCCAGCATATCTTCGTACTTGGCCATCTTTTCTTTTTCTTCGTTAACTACTTTTTCAGGAGCTTTTTTCACGAAGCCTTCGTTGGACAGTTTGCCCTTGACACGTTTAACTTCGCCTTCCAGCTTCTGTTTTTCTTTAGTCAGACGTTCAAATTCTGCACTGTAGTCCACCAGGTCATCCAGCGGGATACATATTACTGCACCATTGATAACTGCAGACATGACTTCATCCGGAGCATCTGCTTTATCAGAAGTAAATGTGATTTCAGTGATGTTAGCGATCTTCTTGATGTAACGTTCGCCTGCTTTCACTGTATCCATAGCTTCATCAGCGATGATTACTGCTCTCAGCTGTCTGGAAGGAGCCGCATCAGCCTCTACCCTGATGTTACGGATAGCTCTGATTGCTTCCATCGCCATTTCCAGTTTTTTAACTTCTTCTGCATACAGAGTTTCTTCTGTAAATTCAGGCCACTTGTCTCTGATCAGGAAACCGTCAGGGTTGTCTTCTGTCGGTTCTTCTTTTGGCAGGAAGCTCCAGATTTCTTCTGTGATATATGGCATGAATGGGTGCAGCATTCTCAGCATGTCTTTCAGTGCCTTGACCAGAACGTATCTTGCAGTCTGCTTATCTTCTTCATCGTCTCCGTAAAGTCTTCCCTTAACGATTTCGATGTACCAGTCACAGTATTCGTTCCAGATCAGTTCGTAAACTTTCTGTCCAGCCAGTGCCAGGTCGAATTTTTCCAGAGTTCTTGTTACGTATGCAGCTGCATCGTTTACTCTGGACAGCAGCCATTTATCTTCATCCTGCAGACCGTTGTTCTTGATTTCTTTGAAGTTGCCTTCTTCGTCCTGCAGGTTCATGATTACGAATCTGGACGCATTCCACAGCTTATTGGCAAAGTTTCTGCAGCTTTCCAGTCTGTCTTCCTTGAAACGCATGTCGTTACCTGGAGTGATACCGGTGGTCAGCATGAAACGCAGAGCGTCAGCACCGTACTGGTCGATTACTTCCAGAGGGTCGATACCGTTGCCCAGGGATTTGGACATCTTGCGGCCTTCGGCGTCTCTTACCAGTCCGTGTACGTATACGTATTTGAATGGGGATTCTCCAGTTGTTTCGAATGCGGAGAATACCATACGAACTACCCAGAAGAAAATGATATCGTAACCTGTTACAAGTACATCTGTAGGGTAGAAATATTCCAGTTCAGGAGTTTTTTCCGGCCATCCCAGTGTGGAGAAAGGCCACAGCGCGGATGAGAACCATGTATCCAGAACGTCTTCGTCCTGCTTCAGGTTAGTGCTTCCGCATTTTGTACATGTGTGAGGAGCTTCCTCTGCAACGATGACTTCGCCGCAGTCCTGGCAGTACCATGCCGGGATTCTGTGTCCCCACCACAGCTGTCTGGAGATACACCAGTCACGGATTTCTTCCAGCCAGTGCAGATAAGTCTTTTCAAATCTTTCAGGTACGTGTACCAGATCTCCGTTTTTAGCCGCTTCGATTGCAGGTTTTGCAAGTTCTTCCATTGCAACGAACCACTGATCGGACAGCATAGGCTCGATAGTAGTGCCGCATCTGTAGCATCCGCCCACAGGAATAACTTTATCTTCTGTCTTAACCAGATAGCCTGCTTCTTCCAGGTCAGCAACCCATGCCTTACGGCATTCAAAACGGTCCATACCTTCATATTTACCTGCCAGTGCATTCATTGTTGCATCTTCATTGATGCAGCAGATGTTTTCCAGGTTATGTCTCTGACCTACTTCGAAGTCGTTAGGGTCGTGAGCAGGTGTGATCTTAACTGCACCTGTACCTTTTTCAGGATCCGGATATTCGTCAGCGATTACAGGGATCGCTTTGCCTACCAGCGGCAGGATAACGTTTTTACCAACCAGATCTTTGTATCTTTCGTCAGACGGATGTACAGCGATAGCTACGTCACCGAACATAGTTTCCGGTCTGGAAGTAGCTACTACCAGGCCTTCACCGCCGTCTTCAGCTTCATAACGGAAGTACCAGTACTTGCCGTTTTTATCTTCATGTTCTACTTCTGCATCGGACAGGGATGTTCCGCATTCAGGACACCAGTTGATAAGACGGTTTCCTCTGTAGATATATCCCTTTTCGTACAGTTTTACGAAGAAGTGGTTAACAGCCTTGTTGCAGCCTTCATCCATTGTGAATCTTTCTCTGCTCCAGTCACAGGAATCGCCCAGTTTTCTGCACTGAGTAGTGATTCTTCCGCCGTATTCTTCTTTCCATGCCCATGCACGCTTTAAGAATTCTTCTCTTCCCAGATCTTCTTTTTCCAGACCTTCATCCTGACGGATTTTATCAACTACCTTTACTTCCGTAGCGATGGAAGCATGGTCAGAACCAGGCAGCCACAGAGCGCTGTAGCCCTGCAGTCTCTTGAATCTAGTCAGGACGTCCTGCAGTGTCTGATCCAGAGCATGGCCCATATGCAGCTGTCCTGTAATATTTGGCGGCGGCATTACGATAGTGAAAGGCTTTTTGTTTTCATCTACCTCTGCACGGAACGCGCCTCTTGTTTCCCACATTTCATAGATACGATCCTCAAAATCATGCGGATTGTATGTCTTTGCAAGATTTTTTTCCATTAGTACTTTCTCCTTTACAATAAAAAACGTCCCTTAGATAACCTCTAAAGGGCGGATATTTCCGCGGTACCACCTTTATTCCGGGAAGCATTCAGGGACGCAGCCTCTGCTCCTCCGGCTCTCATTTAAGTGTCAGGACTCCAAAGCAACCTTCGGAAAGCGTTTCCTCTGAAAACCTCTCAGCCACGGATTTTCTCTCTGTCAGAGACTACTTTCTTACTCCTCTTTTTCACTGTCCTATATTAAGTTACATAGATAAATAAATTTTACTATCACATCAAAAAAAGGTCAAGTAAAAGAGCTGAGATTTCTCTCAGCTCTTTGAAATTAATTGCTCATTTTGTTTTCTTTTACAAATCTGCGGATCTTCTTGGAAGTGTTCTTCTCAAATTCTGTATGTCTTAAATTGATCTTACGGATCATTTTATATCCCGGATTCGCATTATTTACCTGATCCACCAGTGTCCAGAGATATTTTACTACCGCTTCATCGTCTTCGGATTTTTCTCCGAGACGTTCACGGATAAGAGCCCAGTCAGGATAGATACCCGCAATGATAACCGTATCATCCTTCCCTGCCGCATCATCCTCGAATACCATGGATTCTGCGATTTCTTCAAATAATGACAGCTGATATTCTATTTCCTCAGGGAATACATTTTTACCGTTCTTAGTTATTATTACATTTTTCTTTCTTCCGGTAATGAATATGTATCCTTCCTCATCGATATATCCAAGATCACCCGTGTAGAACCATCCGTCTCTGATGACTTCCGCCGTAGCTTCAGGATTTTTGTAATATCCCAGCATGATGTTATCACCCTTGAGACAGATTTCTCCGATTCCGTCAGCACCCGGTTCTGCAATCATAGCATCGAATCCCGGGAAGGCTATACCGCAGGAGCTGCTCTTAGGCTTATTCTCAGGGTTGAGCGCACCCATAGGTGCCGCTTCGGAAAGCCCGTATCCCTGCAGTGCCATGATCCCGAATCCCTGGAGGTCTTCCAGAATGTCAGGGTTTATAGCCGCACCGCCGCAGATCATCATGCGCATTTTTCCGCCCAGCGTTTCCTTGATTTCCTTGAAGAAAACATTGGTCAGATCGATGCCGAATTTTTTAGCAAAATTACTGATCTTCAGTACCTTTTTAACAGTTCCCTCTTTTCCCTTTTTGCGGATGCCTCTCCATATAGCCTTGTGCAGAGCTTCGAAGATTGCAGGAACAGCCAGAAGGAATGTCGGATGTATCTCCTGGATATTCTTTACAATATGCTTAAGTCCTTCACAGTGAGCTATGGAACCGCCCTTATATAACGGCATTATGAAGTTACACGTACATTCAAATGTATGGTGTATAGGAAGCACCGAGAAAAAGATATCCGATGGCTTAAAATCCACAAGGGTCGGGGAAACCATCAGATCCGCAACGATGTTTCTGTGGGAAAGCATGATACCCTTTGCCATTCCTGTCGTTCCGGAAGTAAATATAATAATGCTCATTTCTCTGCTGTTAATTTCAGCGTCTATGAAGCTTCGGTCGCCGCCATCGACGAGACTGCGTCCTTCCTCGATAAGTTCCCACTGGGACAGCATTCCATCTGCCGCTTCACGTCTGTCCTGAGAAATCAGAAGTTCAAGTCCGGTTTCGCCTTCTTCCATCATTTTAACGAAAGCATCTTCTCTCTTCTTATCAAAAACTACAGCAGAACACTCTGCTTCATTGATAAGATACTTCAGTTCATCATATGGAAGTTCCTTATCCAGCGGTACAACGATACCTGTACCGCATACGGTCGCCAGATAAGCGATTCCCCACATATATGTTGTTTCGCCGATTACCGCTATACGCTTGCCTTTCATACCGCGTGAAATGAGCGATGTACCCAGACTGTTCACGTCGCCGAGAACTTCTTTATACGTTCTCGTTTCATACGGACCTTTTTTGAATTTCGTATAGAAAGCGACTTCATCACCATACAGTTCCACACTGGATTCAAGCATCTGCTTGATATTTATGATAGCTCTGTTAGTAAGATGCTGTACACCCGGTCTTTTATCGTCAATCTGGTACTGGATCAGATTTCTGGCCCATTCCCAGTCTTCCTGCTGCATTACCCGGTATTCTTCGTTTGTCATAAATATTCCCCCTCTAACGCGGCCCCGATTATCTTATGCCGTTAATGCCGTAACTCTATTAGACTTCCAGATATTTTGCCTTCAGCTCTGCTGTTTTTGCCTGGAAAGCTTCTGTGGATTTCTGCTGAGTCAGCTGTGCTTTGATCTGATCTCTTACTTCATCGAAAGTCAGTGTGGACTCTGTCTGGTGTGCTTCTACCAGAATGATGTGGTAACCGAAATCAGTTTTTACAGGACCTGCTACCTTGCCGATTTCCGCTGCGAAAGCTGCTTCTTCGAATGCAGGAACCATCTGTCCTTTTCCGAATTCACCCAGGTCGCCGCCCTGTGCGCTGGATGGGCAAGTGGAATTAGCTTTTGCAGCTTCCTCAAATGCGATTTCGCCTGCTTCGATAGCAGCCATCAGTTCGTTTGCCTTTGCTTCATCATCAACCAAAATATGCTTAGCCTTTACAGTTTCACCTTTCTTGAACATTTCTTTGTTATCATCGTAGAAAGCCTTAACTTCACCGGAAGTAACTTCGATGCCCTTCAGTGTTTCTGCCATTGCCAGCTGGGACAGGATTTCCATTTTCATTACAGACATCAGCTCTTCAAATTCAGGAGTTTCTTCCAGATTCATGTCTTCTCCCATCTGTGCATACAGGTGCTGAGTCAGGAACTGCTCAACATACATAGCCTTAGCCTGTGGATGTTCAGCGTACGCTCTCTGCTCTGCAGGAACCTTCTGCAGGAATGCCTGATAATCTTTTTCTGTTAATTCTTTGCCTGCGATTTTTGCAAGTACTTTTTCGCTCATTGTTAATAATCTCCTTTTAATTATTTACGCCGTTTTCAGCGTCTTCTTTTTTCATTGAATTTATCATGCTCTCGATCATATCCGCCGTAAAGCATATATTTTCACCCATAGGGTTGATAACAAAACCTTTTACGACCTTGCCCTGATTCAGGATCATATTAGCAAGATCTTCAAATGTGACCTTCATTGTATGCTGGTCTTTCTCATCGGAGCACTTTTTCAGTTCTTCTCCGTGCGTGAATACCGGATAGTACAGGTCTCCGCCTGCAGCTTTGATCAGTTCAAAGCTGATAGTCGTATCCTTTTCCAGAAACACCTCGTTTTCCTCCATTGTCGGATCTTTGTCCAGGCTGACCGGTGCCAGCAGCTGCGCTGTAACTACCGCGTTGAACATCTTCACGATATTTTCAGTGGAAGGCTCCTTCTTGACCAGATGTATGATTTCCAGCAGCTCGTCATTTCTTATTGGTGTTGCTTCCGCCATTCTTTACCTCCTAAGTAAGCAGGCAGACTCTCAGACCCGGTTTGCCCGTGTCTCTCTTGCCTTTGATAGTCACGTCCTGCAGCAGTACACCTTCAGGCATTTCAGGTACGTATTTCGCACCTATACCCATAAGGATCGCCAGCCCGGATGGTGTAACCATTTCAGTTTTCACATCTTCATCTGTCACAAATTCATAATCGCATTCTTCCATCATAGCTCTTACCGCAGGCACAGGCACAGGAATTTCCCCGTGGCTGCACTGGATAGTGCCCGTTCCGTCATGGATCGCAGAGCAGTATACTTCATTTATGAACATACTGTTATAAGCTCCGGAAATACCTACGATATTTCTGATAGCCTGATCCCTGCCCACTTCGTGGAAGTGTACGTCTTCAACTGTAGTTCCGTGAACTTTAGCTTCCGCTCTTGCGATAATATCGTAAATCGCATAGGCAGTAGCACGCACTTTGTCTGTCATCAGGCTATTTTCAATGATAGCCTTTACCTCTTTATAGCTTCTGTGATGGTGCCCGTCCACGTTATGATCACCCTCAGGGATCTCAACGTGCTTGGCCCATACACCGTCTCCGCCCATCCGCGTCAGTGCTTCAAAGATCATATCAGCACTGATTCCGCTGCTGCAGTCAAAATATAATTTCATTATTCTGTCTCTCCAATTCTGTTGATATTTGAAGCCAGATAAGCCGCCCCAAATCCATTGTCTATGTTAACTATGCCGACTCCGTTGGCGCAGCTGTTGAGCATTGAAAGTAATGCCGAAATGCCGCCCAGATTCGCACCGTATCCGATGCTTGTAGGCACCGCGATCACAGGGCTTTCAACAAGCCCGCCGACAACCGATGCCAGCGCGCCTTCCATTCCCGCAACCACAATAACTACTCTCGCTTCTCTGATCCTGTCAAGTTTGGCGAACAGTCTGTGGATACCGGCAACACCTACATCATAGATCCTGTCTACTTTGTTTCCCAGGGCCTCAGCAGTTACCGCCGCCTCTTCAGCCACCGGTATATCTGCAGTCCCCGCAGTCACAACAGCGATAGTTCCTTCCGCATGCGGAAGCCTGTCTCTCAGCAGCGCAATGATACGTGCATCTTCGAAGTATTCCGCTTCAGGAAGCACTGCTTTAACGGCTTCATAGTCCGCCAGTGTTGCTCTTGTTCCGATCACGTTTGCATTTTTGTCAGCCAGACCTTTCATGATTTCTGCGATCTGCTGCGGTTTTTTGCCCTGGCAGAAAACTGCTTCGGGATATCCTGTACGCAGCTTCCTGTGATGGTCGATATTCGCAAACCCCAGGTCCTCGAAAGGCAGGTCTTTCAATATATCTGCTGCCACTTCCGGGCTTGTGTTGCCGCCTGCCACATCTTCCAGCAGCCTCATCAAATATTCTTTATCCATAACGTCACCTTATTTTACAGTTCTCTGCGCAGCTTCCAGCGTCTGAAGCATAAGCACTGCAGTCGTTATTGCACCTACGCCGCCCGGTACCGGCGTGATCATCGCCGCGTTCGGTTCCACTGCTTCAAAATCAACATCTCCGCAAAGATTACCGTTTTCGTCAACATTGATGCCTACGTCCAGGAATACCTGGTCCTCGCCTGCATATTCTGCATCCACCATCTTTGCTCTGCCCATTGCTGCAATGATTATGTCGCTCTCACGGCAGATTATTTTCATCTCATCAGCACCCGTTCTGCTGTGGCATGTGGTAACCGTCGCATTCTGTTCCATAGCCATCATTGCAACCGGCTTTCCGATTACCAGACTGCGGCCGAGCACCGCCACCTTTTTCCCTGTAAAATCGATGCCGCTATGTGCTGCGATTTCCATGCACGCACGTGCTGTACATGGTGCAAACCCTCTGTGGCTTCCCGTGAAGATCCCCGCCAGAGAGCCGTCTGTGATCCCGTCCACATCCTTTTCAGGAACCAGTGTATTTCTCACTGCTTCGTCACTTATGTGTTTTGGAAGCGGTCTGAAAATCAGCACCCCGTGAATGCTGTCATCATCATTGATTTTTTCTATTTCATTCAGGAAGCTTTCCTGATCGATCGTTTCATCGTAAATAAACTGTTTAACTGTTACGCCTGTCTTTTCAGCACGTTTCAGTGCACCTCTTTCATAAGACAGGTCACTTGGGTTTTCCCCGATACGCACGATCGCAAGTACAGGTTCCACACCTGCTTCTCTCAAACGCCCAACAGTTTCTATATTTTTCTCAGTCAGGGCATCTGCCACTGCTTTCCCTTTTAATAATTCTGCCATACCGGCCTCCTATTTCAGTGCAGCAAAGACTGCATCAATAATAGCGTCTGCCTTTGCCATATATTCTTTCAGCATTGCATCTGATTTTTCATTTGCCTGCTGTGCATATTCTCTGTCTTTTAGAGATTTTGTGTTTATATATACGTTAAGGCTGGCTGCCTGCAGTGCCGCCTTACAGAAGATAGCTCCCGCACCGGCATCACTCGTAGCCATTACACTGCCTTTTTCCGCAAATTCACCGCACAGATCGATACCCTGACAGCATTTTTCCATGATTTCGAATGGTACTTCACAGGCATCCTTAGTTGCCTGTTCCAGCACTCTTTCTTTTTCTGCTTTCTGTTCATCCGTTTCTTTAGGCATTCCGTACGCCGCCGCCAGAGGTTCAAAGCACTCGGCATCTTTCTGGACCAGTTCCAGCAGATCAGCCTGCAGTTTTGCGGAAGCCTCCATCATTGCTTTGATTTCCTCTTCCACCTCAGCATATTTTTTCTTACCTACCGTGAGCGAGCCGACCATGTTCCCGAGAGCGACCCCGATAGCTCCCGTCAGCGCACTTGCGCCGCCGCCACCCGGTGTCGGCGCCTTGCTTGCAAGCACTTCAACGAACTCTTCACATGTTTTCTTTGTGTAGCTCATATCCCATTTCCTCCTTATGGACATACATTAGATATTATATCACAAAATATAAAAGCGAGCCACAAATTGCGGCCCGCCGCCTTAAACTATTTTCTGATATGCGATTCTCGGGCTTCCGTCTGCAACATAAATCACACCGCATTCCTCGAAGCCGCATTTCTTAATAGCACTCTGCATCACAACATTATCGTGATGAGTATCGATTCTCAGATTACCGATCATCTCTGCGCCGAAATCTACAGCAGTATTCAATACACCTTTAGTGCTTCCGTCGCCGGCGATCCTGTGTATCGTACCATAGGGCTCATCGTTGAGCCATGCACCGTCTTCTATATATCCGTAAGTCTCATCTTCTCCGATTATAAATGCAAAGGCACCGACAATACGGCCGTCATGCTCCATAACATAACCGACACCGTCTTCTATGTCCTGCTCCAGTACCTCCAGCTGCGGATTTTTAGCATCTCCCCACTGATGAGGATTTCCTGTCTCCGCCATGAATTCTCTGGCATACGCATATATCTCCATCATGCGCGGCAGATCCGCCGCAGTTGATTTTCTTATTTTCATATTCTCTCCTTCAGCTCAGCTGCTATTTTTTCATACAGCGGAAGCTCCACATTATATTTTTCAGCCATTCTTACAACTTCGTATATCTGCCCATCAATTTCAGAAGCTTTTCCGGCTTTGATATCTCTCTGCATGGAAGTCGTCATATCCGGAGTTATGTCATCAAGGATCTTCAGATTGCGTACCACTATATCCTCTTCAAATTCTATGCCCATCGCCTCCGCCAGCTTCCATATCTCGCGGATCAGGCCAGTAAAGCAATCTCTTATTTCTCCCTGCTGCTGTATCGGTCCCGTCGGAACATCATAATATGTGCCGCAGGCACTCTGCGGTGAAACATACGAGAATTTCAGCAGAGCGTCTCTCTCGATATTCTCAGTCAACAGCCCTTTTATATCACTTTCTTTCAAATCATCACGGATCTGCTCCAGCACCGGCATCCATTTTGCCGCAAATGCTGCATTTTCTCTGTCTTCTCTGCGCAGCCCGAACACAACTCTCAGGATATAGCCCTTCATCAGGATAACACCTGGTTCCATTATTTCAGAAGCAATATACATGCAGCCGTCTGTTACCAGATTTTCCGGAAAATAAGTCTGGATCCTGCTGCCTGTTCCGTAAATATTCAATATAGGGATTATTACCGTTTCAGGTCCTGCCACGCGCTGCATGAAAGGAATAATGTCATCAACAGAATATCCCTTCACACATACCAGAATCACATCCGGCGTCTCTGCATATTCTTCCATTGTACAGGCCGCTGCAGGGAATACCGAAAACTCATCATCAGGACGGATAACTCTGATACCTGTTCCCCGCATTGCATCAAGATGCGCACCTCTCGCAATGAAGGTAACATCCTTTCCTGCCTTTGCCATATATGCGCCTATTGCACCGCCGGTCCCGCCGGCACCTATAATCAGATATTTCATGACATTTCTCCCAAAAATTGATATATCTAGATTACCACACCGATAAAAAAAAAGGAAGAAGCCAAATGGCTTCTTCCCTGTATACTTATTAGTTATGCATTTAAACAGTATCTTAGAATAATCCTGTGATCTTACCAGTGTTATCCACATCGATTTTTTCTGCAGCAGGTACTTTTGGCAGACCAGGCATTGTCATGATGTCACCAGTCAGCGCAACGATGAATCCTGCACCTGCGGAAACTTTCAGGTTTCTTACTGTCAGAGTGAATCCTCTTGGTGCGCCCAGCAGAGTCTGATCGTCAGAGAAGCTGTACTGAGTTTTAGCTACGCAGATAGGCAGGTTGCCGAATCCCAGAGCTTCCAGCTGGTTCAGCTGTTTTCTTGCTGCCGGCAGGATAGCGATGTCATCTGCTCTGTAGATTTTCTGAGCGATAGCTCTGATATTGTTTTCGATACCGTCTTCCAGTTCATAGGACTGTTTGAAGTTGTTAGGTTCTTCACACAGTCTGACTACTTCCTTAGCCAGTTCGATACCACCGTCGCCGCCTTTGCCCCATACTTCGGACAGAGCAACGTTAACGCCCAGTTCTTTGCATTTATCTTCAACCAGTTTCAGTTCTGCTTCTGTATCAGTAGGGAATCTGTTGATCGCTACTACTGCAGGCAGTCCGTAAACCTGAGTGATATTTTCAACGTGCTGCAGCAGGTTTGGCAGACCTTTTTCCAGAGCTTCCAGATTTTCAGTTCCCAGATCAGCCTTAGCAACTCCGCCGTGGTGTTTCAGTGCTCTTACTGTTGCAACTACAACAACTGCGGAAGGAGTGATTCCTGCCATACGGCATTTGATGTCCAGGAATTTTTCAGCACCCAGGTCAGCACCGAAGCCTGCTTCTGTTACAACATAGTCCGCCATCTTCATAGCCATTCTTGTTGCCATGATGGAGTTGCATCCGTGAGCGATATTTGCGAAAGGACCGCCGTGGATGAATGCAGGAGTGTGTTCCAGTGTCTGAACCAGGTTTGGTTTCAGAGCATCTTTCAGCAGTGCAGTCATTGCACCCTGCGCTTTCAGCTGTCCTGCAGTTACAGGTTTATCATCATAGCTGTAACCAACGATAATGTTGGAAATTCTTTCTTTCAGGTCATCGATGTCTCTTGCCAGACACAGAATTGCCATGATTTCGGAAGCAACTGTGATATCGAATCCGTCTTCTCTTGGTGTTCCGTTTGGTTTTCCGCCCAGACCGTCAACAACGAATCTCAGCTGTCTGTCATTCATGTCAACGCAACGTTTCCAAGTGATTTTTCTAGGGTCGATTCCCAGAACATTGCCCTGCTGGATGTGGTTGTCCAGCATAGCTGCCAGCAGGTTGTTAGCAGCACCGATAGCATGCATGTCGCCTGTGAAGTGCAGGTTGATATCTTCCATTGGAACTACCTGAGCATATCCGCCGCCTGCAGCTCCGCCTTTAACACCGAATACAGGTCCCAGAGAAGGTTCTCTCAGTGCAACCAGTACATTTTTATCGATTTTTTTCATAGCATCAGCCAGACCTACTGTAGTAGTAGTCTTTCCTTCTCCTGCAGGAGTAGGGGAAATAGCTGTTACAAGAATAACTTTTCCGTCAGGAGTGTCTTTTTTGTCCTGAAGCAGATTGTAGTCTACCTTTGCTTTGTAGTTACCGTACTGTTCCAGATACTTTTCATCGAGACCTGCGATTTCTGCTATCTCTCTGATATTTTTCATTTCCGTTTCCTGTGCAATCTGAATGTCACTTTTGAATTCCATTTTTCTTCCTCCATTTTCATATAAAACAGGGCAGCCAATCAAAAAGAGCCCACTGCCCGGACAAGTGCCCAGACGGTCGGCTCATAAATATCATTATACTTCATGTGGTCGATTCCACTTATCCGTCAGTCGTATAACTGACTTAATAATATCATCTGACCCTATGTTTTTCAAGTTCTTTATTTAAGAAAATTCTTCAGAAAAGTCATGCGGTGTATTTCACATGGACCGGCTTTTTCCAGGCCTTCATAGTGTGCCTTTGTACCGTATCCTTTATTCTTCTCAAAAGCATAATGCGGATACTTTTCGGCCATCTCTACCATCATGCGGTCTCTCGTAACCTTTGCGATCACAGAAGCCGCTGCAATAGACAGGCTCTGTGCATCCCCTTTTATAACTGAAGACTGGGGATATTTCACAGCATCGATTTTCATTGCATCAAACAGCACATGTTCAATATCCTCTCCGTGACGCTCGCGCAGCATCACCGCACAGTTCTCTACAGCCTGCGTCATTGCTTCTTTAGTCGCCTGGAGGATATTTATCTCATCGATACGCTCGTGTGAAGCTTCGCCGATACCGTATGCCAGCGCATGCTCCTTTATTACAGGGAACAGTGCCTCGCGTTTTTTCTCCGTAAGTTTTTTGGAATCATCGATTCCGGGAATATCAAAATCTTCCGGAAGCACTACAGCAGCCGTTATCACGG
Organism: Bacillota bacterium; assembly: GCA_017936025.1. Lineage (GTDB taxonomy): Bacteria > Bacillota > Clostridia > Peptostreptococcales > Anaerovoracaceae > RGIG9096. The sequence continues at coordinate 24,466 of JAGBGL010000073.1, forward strand.
GCCCTGCCAGAGGGCCTCTGCCCACTTCATCTACTCCGCAGATAAATCTGCAGCCTCCTGCTTTTTCTTTATCAAAGGTTTTCATCTCTGCCAGTTTTGCCAGCAGATATTCTTCTCTTTCCTTTTTAGTCATTTTCTACCTGCTCCAGTGTGATCTTACCGATCTTTCCTGCTCGGAATTCATCCAGTACTACATTCGCAACACGTTCATAGTCGATGCGTTTGCCCGGCAGGATGCATCCGCGTTTAACAGCGATCGCTTCCATAGTATCGAGTGCTTCCTCGCATACTTCATCCAGTTTATATCTCTCGCAGAGCAGTTCCGGATAATCTCTCTGAAGAACTTTGATCAGTTCCAGAGCCAGAGTTGCAACATCCAGGATCTCATCTTTGATAGCTCCGCAGAAGGCAAGGTCGATACCAACGTTCGGGTCTTCGAATTTAGGCCACAGAATTCCCGGAGTATCTAACAGCTGCATGTTGCCCGGCAGGTTCAGCCACTGCTTTCCTTTTGTTACACCCGGACGGTCGCCTGTCTGTGCACTCTTCTTTCCTGTCAGTCTGTTGATCAGAGAAGACTTTCCTACATTAGGAACACCTACGATCATCAGTCTGTACGGCTTCTGGCGCACCTGGTCCCTGTTCTTTTCATCCCTCAGATGTCCCAGCAGTTTGAGCAGCTGAGAAGCCCCTGCGCCTGACATACAGTTCATGGCCAGAACCAGATTGCCCTGCTCCTTAAAATATTCCTCCCACTCTTTATTTGCTTTTGCATCGGATAAATCGCTCTTATTGAGGATAATTATTCTCTGTTTGGATTTTACCAGCTCATCAATGATCGGATTTCTGCTGGAAGATGGTATTCTTGCGTCGATTACTTCCACTACAGCGTCAACCATTTTCAGATTCTGCTGGATCAGTTCACGGGTCTTTTTCATGTGCCCCGGGTACCAGTTGATTTTTTCTATCATTTGCGCGCCCCTTTCTTTACATGATTCATACGTAAAAAGGGGAACCTAACGGTTCCCCTCATTTGTTCGAAGTTTAAATTAAGCGTTGATTTCTTTTGCTTTAATTTTAGCTGCCATACCTGTTCTTTCTCTCATGTAGTTCAGCTTAGC
>JAGBGL010000074.1 GCA_017936025.1 Bacillota bacterium
AACGCAGATATTTCAGCAGAGCTTCTGGGCAACCTGTTCTACGAAGGGTCTCCTCTTCATGACGGTGCAGTAATAATCAGAGAAGATAAAATCTATGCGGCTGGGTGCGTGCTTCCGCTTTCCAATAACAAGGAAATCAGTAAGGCGCTGGGAACACGTCACAGAGCCGGTATCGGAGTGACAGAGCATTCCGATGCGCTGGTGCTGATCGTTTCCGAGGAAACAGGAGTTATCTCCATGGCAGTAGACGGAAAGCTGCAGAGATTTTTAGATACAAAGACAGTGGAAAAAACACTGCTTCAGTTATATCTTAATGACGGAGACCTGGGCGAGCGCAAAGCTGTGCTTCCGGACTTCATTAGCAAGTGGTGGTGGGATGACGATGCTGGAAAATAAGAACGTATTGAAAGTGCTTTCACTGCTGCTGGCGATTGTCCTCTGGGCGTTCGTACTGGGAGAGGTGAATCCGACAGTAAAGAAAACAATAACAAATATCCCGGTTGAGTTCACTAATGTGGAACAGCTGGAGAGCAGGGATCTGGCAATGGCCACAACGGAGGGATACTACGTGGACGTTGTTGTTGAGGGCTCCCGTTCAGATGTGGGTAAGCTGGAGGTCAGCGACATACACGCAGTTGCAGACCTCTACGGATATACGAAAGGTGAAAACCATGTGTCCGTAGATGTGACTGTACCCGGTTCTGTTTCGCTCGAAGAAATAAAGACGCCGGAAATCACGGTTGTTCTGGAAGAACTGGTATCGGTGTCAAAACCGGTAACCGTGGAGTTCGTAGGTACAACTGCTGAGAATACAGAAGCCAGCCTGGTAGAGGCTTCTCCTGCACAGGTAGAAGTAAAAGGTGCGGAATCTGTCATCAAAAAAGTGGATACAGTAAGAGTGCAGGTCGACATATCAGAGCTGACAGAAACTGCGGACACGTTCTATGAAGTCCCGTCCGCGTGGACTAAAAAAGGAACGCTGGTAAAAGACGTTTCCATATCTGCGAATACAGTAGAGGTGGAAGCAGTTCTTCATCATACAAAAGTTGTTTCTCTGGAACTGAACGTAACAGGCGACCCTGAGGGCGATGCCGAAGTTACCATTCCGAAGGAAATAACAATCAAGGGTACAGTGGAAGCTCTGGCGAGAATCACCAGTGTTGCGGCAGACTCTATCGACATCAGTGATGTCGAAGAAACTACAGTGATCCCGCTGGACCTGATATTACCATACGGTATTGAAATCGCAGAAACATCCAGAGATATTGGAGTTAAAGTAAAATTCAAGTAGTAAAAGGAGAAAAAAGATGGGCAGACTTTTTGGAACTGACGGTGTCAGAGGTGTGGCAAATTCCGAACTGACACCAGAACTGGCATTCAAACTGGGAAAAGCAGGTGCACACGTACTGAGCCAGAACAATAATGATAAGCCGGTAGTCCTGATTGGAAAAGATACCCGAATTTCAGGAGATATGCTGGAAGACGCGCTGAGCGCAGGGATTCTGGCAGTAGGAGGCAACGTTATCAAAGTAGGAGTACTTCCTACACCGGCGGTTGCTTACCTGGTAAAACACTATAAAGCAGATGTGGGCGTAGTTATTTCCGCATCTCACAATCCGTTCGAATATAACGGGATCAAATTCTTCAACGGAGACGGCTTCAAGCTGGACGACGAAATCGAAGATCAGATCGAAGATATCATTATCAGAAATACTGATGTAAACAGCCATATTACAGGTGACAAGCTGGGCAGATGCCTGGATGCAGATGAAGATGCGCTGGAAATCTACGCAAACTATCTGGTGAGCACTATCGACTGCAGACTTGACGGACTGAAGCTGGTACTTGACTGCGCTAACGGAGCGTCCTATAAAGTTGCACAGATGGTATATGAAAAGCTGGGTGCAGATGTTACTGTTATCGGCAACCAGCCTACAGGCCTGAACATCAACAAAGGATGCGGATCCACTCATCCTGAAAAACTGCAGGAAGAAGTTGTGAAGCAGGATGCGTTTATGGGGCTTGCCTATGATGGAGACGCTGACAGACTCATCGCAGTAGATGAACTGGGCAGAATCATCGATGGCGACAAACTGATCTGTATCTGCGCAAAGATGCTGAAAGATACAGGAGAACTGAAAGACAACAAAGTTACAGCAACAGTAATGAGTAATATCGGCTTCCACAAATATCTGGAAAACCTGGGCTGCACAGTTGATGTGACAGCGGTAGGTGACAGATACGTACTGGAAAGCATGATGAAAACAGGATGCGTGATCGGAGGAGAACAGTCCGGTCATATCATCTTCAGAAACCACTCCACTACAGGCGACGGAATCCTGTCCTCCCTGCAGCTGGTAAAAGCGGTGCTGGATTCCGGCAGAAAAGCATCTGAACTGTCAGATGAGATCGAGATCTATCCGCAGGTACTGAAAAACGCAAGAGTAAAGAATGAAAACAAATCCAAGTACAGCACAGACCCTGAGATCTGCGAGGCTATCAAAAAAGTGGAAGCTGAAATGGAAGGACTCGGCAGAGTTCTGATCCGCCCATCCGGCACAGAACCTCTGGTAAGAGTAATGCTGGAAGGCCAGGATGTTGACCATATCACAGAACTGGCGCAGGATCTGGCGAAGTTATTAACAAAGAGATTTGGTTAGGAGGATATAATATGTGCGGAATCGTAGGATATATTGGCACTGATAATAACGCAAAGGAAGTAATCATTGAAGGGCTGAAGCGCCTGGAATACAGAGGATATGACTCTGCAGGCATCGCGCTTCACAAAGGCAGTGTTATTGAAACAAGAAAACACGTCGGCGAAATCAGCAATCTGGAAAAAATCATCGGAGATAAAGATTTCGAAAGTACACTGGGTATCGGCCACACAAGATGGGCAACACACGGAGCTCCATCTGACGTGAACTCTCACCCTCACAGCAACATGGACAATACAGTTACAGTTGTACACAACGGTATCATTGAAAACTATGTTGAACTGAGAGAATGGCTGACTTCCGAATACGGAATCAAATTCAAATCCGATACAGATACAGAAGTAATCGCTCATCTGATCGGAATCTACTATGACGGAGATCTGCATAAAGCAGTAAACCGCGCAGTAGAAGACATGCGCGGAGCTTATGCGATCGGTGTTATCGCTGCAGACGAACCTGACAAAATGGTTGCAGTAAGAAAAGATGCTCCGCTGGTAGCAGGTATCGGAGAAGGATGCAACTTTATTGCTTCTGATATCCCTGCACTGCTGAAATATGTCAGAAAGATCTACCTGATCGAGAATAACGAAACAGTTGTACTGACAAAAGATAAAATCACTATCTACGATGAAAAACAGAAAGTCGTAAAGAGAGAAGTTTTCCACGTAACATGGGATGCTGATGCAGCAGAAAAAGGCGGATACGACCACTTCATGATGAAAGAGATCCACGAACAGCCACACGGCCTGTCCGAAACTCTGAACAGAAGACTGAACGACGACAACACGATCAAGCTGGACGGAATCTCAATGACGAAAGAAGATATCGAAGGATTCAACAAGGTATACATCGTAGCCTGCGGTACAGCTTATCACGCAGGTCTTGTAGGTAAAGCTGCAATCGAAAAGATGGCTAAGATCCCGGTAGAGGTAGATATAGCTTCCGAATTCAGATACAGAGATCCATTTGTAGATGACAAGACTCTGTTCATCGCGATCAGCCAGTCCGGTGAAACACTGGATACACTGGCAGCTCTGAGAGAAGCCAAGAAAAAAGGCGCAAGAATCTTCTCCGTAGTAAACGTAGTAGGAAGCTCCATCGCAAGAGAATCCGATGACGTATTCTACACATGGGCAGGTCCTGAAATCGCAGTGGCTTCCACAAAGGCATATACAACTCAGCTGATGTGCATGTACCTGATCGCACTGTACATGGGACACACTAAAGGTGTTATCGATAAAGAGTACTATGACATGTTTATCGGTGAGCTGAAAGCTATCCCGGATAAACTGCAGCTGATCCTGGATAAACAGGACGAAATCGAAGCGATCGCTAAGAAATACAAGAGAAAAGACGACGTATTCTACATCGGAAGAGGCGTTGACTCCGGAGTATCCTACGAAGGTTCCCTGAAGCTGAAGGAAATCTCCTACATCAACTCTTTCGCTATCGCAGCAGGCGAGCTGAAGCACGGAACTATCGCTCTGATCGAAGACGGAACTCTGGTATTCGCTCTGGCAACACAGAACTTCCTGTTCGAAAAGATGATCTCCAATATCCAGGAAATCAAAGCGAGAGGTGCAAATGTTATCGGTATCGCAAAAGAAGGCAACACTGACATCGAAACTCAGTCCAGCGAAGTGATCTACATCCCTGACTGTATCGACGAAGTTACACCTCTGCTGTCAGTAGTTCCTCTGCAGATCTATGCTTATTACGTAGCTAAATTCAGAGGCTGCAATATCGATAAGCCAAAGAACCTGGCAAAATCCGTAACAGTAGAATAATGGAGACGAAATGAAACAGTACGAAATCAGAGATATATCACTGGCTCCTTCCGGCCACCAGAAAATCCAGTGGGTAAAAAACAACATGCCACTGCTTTCCGGTCTGGAAGAAGAGTTCAGACAGACAAGACCATTTGAAGGAATCAAAATCAGCCTGTCCGTCCACCTGGAAGCAAAGACTGCTTACCTGTGTCTGGTCCTGGCTGCAGGCGGTGCAGACATGTCCGTAACGGGAAGTAACTCCCTGTCCACACAGGACGACATTGCAGCAGCACTGGCAGATTCCGGTCTGAAAGTATACGCTTATCATGGCGCAACAGACGAAGAATACGAAAGACATATCGAAATGTGTCTGGAACACAAGCCTAACATTATCATCGATGCCGGCGGCGACCTGGTGGGACTGCTGCACAACCAGCGTCCTGACCTGGCAGAAGAAGTCTGGGGAGGCTGCGAAGAAACTACTACAGGCGTTATCCGTCTGCAGGCGATGGAAGCAGAAGGCATCCTGAAATTCCCTATGGTCGCGGTAAACGATGCACAGTGCAAGCACCTGTTCGATAACAGATACGGAACAGGCCAGTCCGTATGGGACAGCATCATGCGCAACACAAACCTTATTATCGCTGCCAAGACAGTAGTCGTAGTCGGCTACGGATGGTGCAGCAGAGGTATCGCAATGAGAGCTTCTGCACTGGGAGCAAAAGTTATCGTAACAGAAATCGATCCGGTAAAAGCTATCGAAGCAAGAATGGACGGCTACGATGTTATGAAAATGGAGCAGGCGGCGCCTTACGGAGACATCTTCGTAACAGCGACAGGCTGCAAGCACACTATAACAGTTGATCACATGCGCAGCGTGAAAGACCGCGCGATCCTGGCAAATGCAGGCCACTTCAATGTTGAAATCGACATGGCAGGTCTGGAAGCAGCAGCGGACGAAATGATGGAAACAAGAAAGAACATCATGGGATACCGTCTGGGAGAAAAATGGATCAATGTTATTGCAGAAGGTAAACTGGTGAATATTGCAGCTGCAGACGGCCATCCTGCAGAAGTTATGGATATGAGTTTTGCGGTGCAGGCTTTATCTGCAATGTACATCAAAGATAATTATAAAAATCTTGACAACAGAGTCATCGACGTGGCGGCGGAGATCGACGATGTTGTTTCAAGAAGAAAACTGGCTGCATGGGGCGTTGAAATCGATGCCCTGACTGAAGATCAGCAGCAGTACCTGAACAGCTGGCAGGTCTGATCTGACAAAACCGGCGGACAGCATGGCATGATTTTGAAGGGGAGATAAAAGTGAAATCGAAAATCATTCCTACACTTGTAAATACATCGGCCAATACGGAAATGCTGAGTGCAGTTCCGCATAGACAGATACTTGACCTATCAGTTGTTTACAGAATCATAGAGGAAGATGAAAGCGGATTTTCCGCTGCACTTGTAACAGAAGACCTCCTCCGGGAACTGAAGCTGGATTTTGAAGAACTGGAAGCCATCGGGCTGGAAAACTTCAGCAGACAGTATGGCGCGGAAACCTTTGAACTGACAGATACCCTTAAAGTCAT
>JAGBGL010000075.1 GCA_017936025.1 Bacillota bacterium
GGTGAACTTTCCAACATAGATGAAGGTCTGCTGGATTATTACGTGCCTATCATCAAATACCACGGCAGACTGCTGAGCGGTGATATGAAGGTCACAGATGTGATTCCGGTAAGCGGTCAGGTGCCTGTGCAGGGCTTCGTGCTGAGTCCGAAAACCCTGGTGGTAAAACCGCAGAAGGATTCGGTCCTGTCCGATGAAAGAACTCCTCTGGCGCCAGAGATGGCAGATGCTCTGGAAAGTACGCTGGATGAATTTGATGCGCTGGGCAAAGACGTGCTGTTTGTTCTAGCGCCGTATTCCATAAAGGACGGCGATGCTGCTAAGCTGAATACGGCAAAAGATATGGTAGAGGCCCACGGGTACACAGTCCTGGACTTCAACGATCCGGAAATCTTTGCGGAGACAGGTATCGACAGAGCTACGGATTTTTATAACAGTAAGCATGTAAACTATCTGGGTGCGGAAAAGTACACGGATTACCTGACGGCTTATCTGAAAGCAAACTATGAAATTCCGGACCGCAGAGGGAATGATAAATACTATCTCTGGGTAAAAGGATATGAAAAGTACTGTGATTACGTCAAAGACGGAGTGCAGAAATAATACGTAAAATGAAAACTGCTCCTGAACATGGAGCAGTTTTTTTATGTGCTATAATCTTTTTGCTTCTGTAAATACAATTTCGCCGGGAGCCAGTGTCTGTGAATACGTAAAGGTTCCTGAAGAAATAACGGATTTGAATGAAACATCAGGCGTACACTGGGCGTTGATCTGCTGTCTCTCGGCTTCGGAAATACTGATCCGGAAGTTCAGCTGCCGCCATAAGTCGGTACAGCAGTTTTCTCTGCGTATATGATGTTCAGTGATCTGATAATTGCCGGCCATATTGAAAAAATTGAATTCAAAATCCTGAGGCTCCGTGCCCTGATTAAAGAACAGGATCTGGATATTGCTGCCGCTGGCTGTAATCAGATGCCATTCGCTGCTCTGTGCAATACCGCTGTAAAGGCCGCGCAGAAGTTTCTGGAGCCAGAAGATCGGTTTTTTCAAACCGTTGATGGTCAGCAGGCCTTCAGTGCTTCCGACAATGTCATACAGCGGACGCGAAGATATTTCGTAGCTTGCTTTTTTTAAATACTTTTTAAGGAGCGCCAGGCATTCGCTATGCGGATCATAATTTTCATATTGTCTGCGTACGGCGTCTTTCTGATTTGTCAGAGAACGGAGCGTGATGCCCGCATTTTTAAGGTCTAAAGTTGTTATTTTCAGAGGAGAAGATTCTCCGGAAAATACACTTTTCTGATCAGAGACATCCAGGGTTTTCAGCAGTGATTCGAAGGAAATTTCGTTTGCCAGGACAGGGGCATTACCGATAATTTTGTCCAGGGACTGCAGTCTGTGATCCCTAGGGTGGCATCCGAACCAGTATTTGAAGTTTTCTACGTAATACTTGGCGTTGGAGAAGCCCATGTGCTGCGAGATGAGGGAAATGGAGTTGTTAGTTGTAAGCAGCTCCACCTCAGACATTTCAACTCTGGCCATGCTGACAAAGTTGCGGAAGCTGTCACCCATCATGTTCTGGAACAGGTGGGAAAGGTAGTATGTACTGAGACCTTCCTGTTCGGCGATGTCAGCCAGACTCAGTTTGTAAGGGTAGTTGGCGTATATATAGCTGAGGACACGGCCGATACGGTCCAGCTGTACAATGTCACCGGCATCCTGAGAGTCATAATGCATGTCGTTTCTGTTCACCATGAATGAACGGAAGTCGGCATACATGATGTCCAGCATGTCACATGCCAGTTGTTCGACGCGGGATTCGTATCCCGGTGATTTGGCATGCATTGTGGAGATCATTGAGAGCAGGCAGCTTTTGACTTCCGGCTGGCGTGGATAGTGTGAGCCTTCGTTGCTGCGTCTGCCGGAGAATATCTGATAATTGAGCGTAGGGAAGCGTTTCTGAAAGTGCTTCACATCAAAAGACAGGAATACTATCAGGTTGTCGTCGCTGATTCCTTTCAGACCATGTATATCGTCGCGGTGAATGATGTGTATATCGTCTTTTTTTAAATGATAATGGGTGAATACATGTTTCAACTCAATTTCGCCCCGGAGGACATATATCATCTGGGGATCCTTGTGGATGTGCCAGGGAAAGTTTTTGATATTCATGATATCGATTTTTACAGGGAGTCCGTCATACTGGACAGGAATGAACATAAGTGCACCTCCTGAGATTTAGTTGCTGTCTAGATTATACCACAGCAACGAAAAATGTCTATCGCGGCAAAGAAAAGTCAGAAAATTCCGCAAAACAGCAACATTAGTATTTATTTTTTCGTCTGCCGGGTGTAAAGTATACGTATATTAAGGACGTATGGCCGAGTGAAACTGAGGCATCACAGGACAAGGCCCGAAAGGAGAGCACATGAATTTAGTATTAAAAAGCACAAGCATTTACGATAGCGTAGGAGATGCACCGTTTGCCGGGTACATCGAAATTGAAGGCGAAAAAATCAAGAAAGTCGTAAAAGGCGAAACTGATATATATAACGATGCTGAAAAGTATCAGCTGATCGACTGCGGAGACAAGACTATAACTCCGGGTCTGTGTGACGGACATATCCATCTGTTCCTGGGATCTCTGCATGCAGCCACTGTGGATGTTTTTGATGTGACATCTGAAGAGGATGCAGCACGCATGATCTATGATCATTATAAAGATAAAGATGACGAATGGCTTCTGGCGTTCAGATGGTCAAACTGGAACTGGGATGATGACTCTCTGCCTACAAAAGCGAGTCTGGACAAGTATTTCCCTGACAGACCGGTAATCGCATATGTTGACGAACTGCATGCAGTATGGGTAAACAGCAAGACTCTGGAACTCTGCGGAATCACTAAAGATACTCCTGATCCGCCGGGAGGTGAAATATTCAGAGACGAAAACGGGGAACCTACAGGATATCTGCTGGAACAGCCTGCGATGGAACTTGTTTCCAAGGCGGCACTCACTATGCCGGTTGAAAAGGAAGAAGAGCTGATCAAAAACTTCATGAAAGTTGCTCACAGCCGCGGTGTAACTACAGTCGGAGCTGTTCAGGTAATGCGTATCATGAAGCATGAAACATGCAAACGCCTGGAAGACAAGGATGAACTGAAGATCCGAGTATTCTTCGCGCCTCACATGGATCAGCCTGTAGAAGATCTTGTCAAACTGAAAGAAGAATATAATTCCGACAAGCTGGCATTCATCGGTGTAAAAGACTTCCTGGACGGAACTCCTCTGGGATATAACGGATATATGGTCGAAGAATATGCGGACAGACCGGGATTCTTCTCAGAACCGCTGGTTGATCCTGCATGGCTGGAAGAAAAGAGTAAAGAGCTGTACAGAAACGGTATTTCCATGAGACTGCATGCATGCGGTGACGGTGCTGTAAGACTGGCACTGGACGCATACGAAGCTGCACGCAAAGAATACGGTCCAAGAGATGATGTGAGAAATACAATCGAGCATATCGAAGTGCTCCACAGAGATGACCTGCCTAGATTTGCGGAAACCGGAACTATCGCAAGCATCCAGCCTGCACATATCCTGATGCCGACGCTGGAAGGACATCCGATTTTCGATATCGTAAAACCTGACAGAGTTCCTCTGTGCTGGCCTGGTAAATCCCTGGTTGAAGCAGGCGCGACAGTTGCTTTCGGAACAGACTACCCTATCGTAGAGCTGGATCATTCCGACAGCCTGTACCGTGCGGTCAAACGCAGAATGATGGACGACCTGCCTGAAGAGGGATGGAATCCTCAGGAAAAATTCACAGTAGCAGAAGCGATCAGAAATCATACATACGGTGTTGCTTATATGCTGAATCATGACAATATCATTGGTACACTTGAAGAAGGTAAACTGGCTGACATCAATGTGTTCAACAAAAATATATTTGCGGATGAA
>JAGBGL010000076.1 GCA_017936025.1 Bacillota bacterium
GAAGAGGAATTAAAAAAACATATATAGCAAAAACTGCTGACGCCTGAGGTCAGCAGTTTTATATTACAGAAAAGCCCCTGACTTTCAACGTCAGGGGCTTCATACATTCTAAATATGTAATTTGTTATGCGTTTGCATTCTGTTCTGCGTGATGTTCTGCAGCATTGTTAACAAATTTCTTGATAACAAGGATAACTACGAACATGATTGCCAGTGTCAGTGGCAGACAGATGAATACGTTCTTCACGAAGCCTGCGATCAGGTACCCTACAAAGGATACGCCTGCAGCAGTCAGTGCATAAGGCAGCTGAGTATTTACGTGATTGATGTGATCACACTGTGCACCTGCGGAAGACATAATTGTTGTATCAGAAATCGGTGAGCAGTGGTCACCGCATACAGCACCCGCCATACATGCAGAGATAGACATGATCATCATAGTGTGGTCCTGAGTGAACAGAGCAACTACGATAGGGATCAGGATACCGAAAGTACCCCAGGATGTTCCTGTTGCAAATGCCAGGAAGCAAGCTACGATGAAGATAATTGCAGGCAGTAAGTTTGCCAGTCCTGCAGCACTTGATTCCATCATGCCGGCAACATATTCAGCAGCACCCAGGCTGTCTGTCATAGCTTTCAGAGTCCATGCGAATGTCAGAATCAGGATAGCCGGAACCATAGCCTTGAAACCTTCAGGGATACAATCCATTCCGCCCTTGAAAGTGATGATTCTTCTGCACATGTAGTAGATAACAATAACGATCAGAGCAAAGATGCTTCCTACAGATAAACCAACAGATGCATCAGATCCTGCAAATGCATCAACGATGCCTGTACCGGAGAAGAATCCGCCAGTGTACAGCATGCCCAGTGCACATGCAACAATCAGAATAATAACCGGAACAACCAAGTCGATACCTTTGCCGTTTTCATGTCCTTTAATCATCTGTGCTTCTTCATAGATAGCTTCAGATTTAGTGGAGTGGAGATCTCCATCAATAGCAGCCATCTCATGCTTTCTCATTGGACCGAAGTCAACCTTCATAACGATGATCAGGAATACCATCAGCAGTGTTACCAGTGCATAGAAGTTCCATGGGATAGCCTGAAGGAAAATCTGGAAGCCATCTGCACCAGGTACGAAACCTGTAACTGCTGCTGCCCATGAAGAAATAGGTGCAATAATACAAATCGGAGCTGCTGTAGAGTCGATTATGTATGCCAGTTTTGCTCTGGAAACATTATGTTCGTCTGTAACAGGTCTCATAACAGAACCTACTGTCAGACAGTTGAAATAGTCATCGATGAAGATGAGGATACCTAAAGCGAACGTTGCCAGTTCAGTACCTACTCTTGTTTTGATGTGCGCCTGTGCCCATCTTCCGAAAGCAGCAGATCCGCCGGATCTGTTCATCAGTGCAACAACAGCACCCAGAACTACCAGGAATACCAGGATACCAACGTTCCAGCTGTCAGACAGGGAACCGATGATACCGTCTACAATGACATGTTCAAATGTTCCTGTAAAGTTGAAGTTTGCCCAGAACAGGCCCCCTACAACAATACCTACAAACAGTGAACTGTAAACTTCTTTTGTGATCAGTGCCAGCACGATCGCTACGATTGGCGGTACCAGCGCCCAGAATGTACCATACATATTAGGTACATATTCTTCTCCTCCTGCAGCAAAGCAGAGAGCCGGACAAGCTGCAACTAACAGTGCTGCCAGTATTAATATTCTTCTTGAAAATAAATTGTTTGGTCTGTGCATTTCTTTACCTCCTCTGTGCACTTTTGTGTAAGTATCGGCGCTTTATCAATGACACAGACTGCTCTGTTTTCATCGTAAAGAAAAAGCCGATAAGCTACCTTATCGACTTTACATACTTAGTCATATAAGAATAGCGCCCCTGCCTATACGGCAGACAGTTATATGGCTATTGACCATATACCCATCAAATACCCGTGCCCGGATATCTGATTCGGCGGAGAATGCCTCCAAACAGTTCAAAGCCCGCCGGCTCCCTGCTCTTCTTCTGCTCCGCGCCTCTATCATCTTTTATACAAGAGCTATTATAGCAAAACCCGACATATTTGGCAAGGGGTTTGTATACATTTTTTGTATTTTTATAAATTATTTGCATATTATACACAAAAAGGCGGTAAAATACCGCCTTTTTTCTGCATATTCCTTTATAAAATATTTTCAGCAGATTCAACCGCTTCTTTAATTGAAGCTTTGCCGGATTCTTTTCCATAAGCCTCAACTTCTTTCTTATGCGACTCACCGTCATGAGTCAGACATCCTGCTCCGCCCACACAGCCGCCGCTGCAGATCATTCCTTCAATAAAGTTATTAGGAAGCACACCCTTTTTCGCTCTCATCAGAGCAGGTTTGCATTTTTCTACACCTTCACATACTATCGGATTAAAGTCAAACCCTTCAGGTGCAAGTTCTTTAACTGCTTCCGTAACTGCATCCGTGAGTCCGCCCACTCTCGCAAAAATACGTCCGTAATAAGACGCTTCATCCAGTGCTGATGATTCTAAATCTTCAAGGATTATATCTTTACTATCTATCAGGGCCTGTAATTCTTCGAATGTCAGAACATAATCAATATAATCCTTTACTGAATCCTGTTTTATTTCCATTTTCTTCGATGTACACGGTCCTATGAATACAACTTTCGCAGTTTTATCATGTTCTTTTATAAATTTCCCCATCGCTGCCATAGGCGATAAATTGTGAGAAATATGTTCTTCCAGCTCAGGGAATTTTGTTTTTATGTATTTCACAAATGCAGGACAGCAGGAAGATGTCAGGAAGCCTTTTTCCACAAGTTCCTGTGCTTCAGATAATGCCACCATATCTGCGCCAAGAGCAGCCTCATGCACCTTACAGAAGCCCAGTTCTTTGATTGCAGTAATTACCTGTCCCAGCTCCGCATAAGCAAACTGGCTTGCAATTGCCGGTGCAACTACAGCATATACATTATATTTACTGTTATTCTCACTGTCTTTAATCGTGTGAATAACATCTACAATACTTGATACATCTACTGTAGCTCCAAACGGACAGTGATACACACAGGCTCCGCATGCAACACACTTTTCATTATCGATTTCCGCCTCTCCGCCCTCTGCCATTTTGATTGCATCAAATTTACATGCTCTCTCGCAAGGGCGTTTGAAGTTTGCAATGGCTGCATATGGACACACTTTTGCACATTTACCGCATTCAACACATTTACTCTTATCTATGTGCGCCTGTCCTTCCTCATCAAAGGTAATTGCATTAAGCCTGCATACATCTTTGCATCTGTGAGCAATACATCCTCTGCAGAGATCTGTTACAGTATGACCGGCTTCCGGACATTCATCACATGCAATATCAATAACCTGAATTACATTGGGGTTTTTCTTGTCTCCGCCAAGCGCCATTTTAATTCGTTCTGCCACTATTGCTCTGTCTTTATATATACAGCAGCTCATCGGAGGCTGATCCTTTTTTACGACTTCTTCTGCAATTTCATTGAATACCGAAAAAGATTCATTGCCCAGCCATGTCTGATAAGCAACTTCCATTAGAATTGTATATTTCAGCTGTTGTACATTTGTATCAAATATTCTCATAGTTAAATTCCCTTATACATGATTTTTTTACTATTTTATCATATATCGCGGCAATTATGTTAATAAAAAAAGAGATGCGAAAATTCGCATCTCTTTCTATACCGTTACTAATTCAGATTAGTTACTTATTTTGCCATTGCGTGGTCGTGCAGTTCTTCTGCGTTGTCCCATTCTTTGATGATTTCTGGGATAACTTTGTACAGGTCTCCAACGATACCGAAGTCAGCTACTTCGAAGATAGGAGCATCTGGGTCTTTGTTGATAGCAACAATGATATCAGATGTCTGCATACCTGCTAAGTGCTGGATAGCACCGGAGATACCGCATGCAAAGTAGATTTTAGGTTTTACAGTTGTACCTGTCTGACCAACCTGGTGGGAGTGATCGATCCAGCCAGCATCTACAGCTGCTCTGGAAGAACCTACAACACCGCCCACTTTATCAGCAAATTCTTTGATCAGTTCGAAACCGGAAGCATCGCCCAGACCACGTCCGCCGGAGCAGATGATTTCAGCATCTGTCAGGGATACCAGTTCTTTAGCGTGTTTAACGATTTCTACTAATTTAGTTCTGATGTCAGAAGCAGAGATTTCTGGTTTAACGTTGATGATTTCACCAGTAGCGCCTTCCATTCTTTCGATTTTCTGCATAACCCCTGGTCTTACTGTGGACATCTGTGGTCTAGTTCTAGGACAGATGATAGTAGCCATCAGGTTACCACCGAATGCTGGACGAGTCTGTTTGATTCCTGTGTCAGGATCGTTAGGGTCCAGAGTATCAGTGTTCAGAGTAGTGTTTGCTTTGTTGTATTCAATGTAGTTGGATACTTTGATGTCCAGTCTTGTACAGTCAGCTGTCAGACCAGTGTTACATCTAGCAGCTACACGTGGAGCCAGGTCTCTACCGATGTGAGTAGCACCGTAGATAACGATTTCCGGTTTCATTTCTACGATTGCATCGTAGATAACTTTTGCATAACCGTCAGTTGTGTAGTTAGCTAACAGTTCGTCCTGAATCATGATAACTTCGTCAGCACCATATTCAAAACATTCCTGAGCCAGGTGGTCGATTTCGTTACCAACCAGCAGAGCGCAAACTTTAGTGTCTTCGCTGATGTCTCTGGACAGTCTTCTACCTTCGCCGATCAGTTCCAGAGCAACGTTCATCAGTTTACCCTGTCTCTGTTCTGCGTATACCCAAATATTTTTATAATCCGCAAAATTAGTTGCCATTATACTAAACCTCCTATTAAATTACGTGCTTATCTTTCAGTCTGATCAGCAGATCTTTAGCTAAATCTTTTTCTGTATCTCCAGCCAGCATCATACCTTTTCCCTTTGGTTTTGGTGTGAAGGATCTGAATACGTTTGTTGGAGAAGCTTTCAGACCTACAGTTGTCAGGTCTACTTCGATATCAGCAGCGTTCCATACAGTGATTTTCTTGTCTGGGTTGTAGATTCCAGCAATGTTCATGTATCTTGGAGTGTTTAATTCTTTGATAGCTGTCAGCATGCAAGGAGTCTGGATTTCGATTACTTCGTGTCCGTCTTCCAGTGCTCTTTCAACTGTGATAGTTTTCATATCATCAGTGATTGCAAATTTCTTAACATATGTAACCTGTGGCAGATCCATCTTTTCAGCGATCTGTGGTCCTACCTGAGCAGTGTCTCCGTCGATAGCCTGACGTCCAGCCAGGATCAGATCGAATTCGCCGATCTTTCTGATTGCAGCGGAGATAGCGTTGGATGTAGCCCATGTATCGGAACCACCAACAGCTCTGTCGGAAACCAGGATACCTTCGTCACAACCCATAGCCAGACATTCGAATAACATGTCCTGAGCCTGTGGAGGTCCCATTGTTACTACTGTAACGTGAACGTCATCATATTTATCTTTGATGTCTAATGCCAGTTCTACAGCGTTAGCATCGTCTGGATTCAGGATAGAAGGTACACCATCTCTGATCAGTGTTCCTGTTTCAGGATTGATTTTAATTTCATTTGTATCTGGTACCTGTTTTGCACATACGATAATTTTAAATGCCATTTTCAATTTCCTCCCTTATTCCTATTTGCCCAGAACGGATGCAGCGATAACGATTCTCTGAACTTCGGAAGTACCTTCGTAGATTTCAGTGATCTTAGCGTCTCTCATCATTCTTTCTACTGGATAATCTTTAGTGTATCCGTATCCACCGTGCAGCTGAACGCATTTAGTAGTTACTTCCATTGCAGTTTCAGCAGCAAACAGTTTAGCCATAGCAGATTTAGGGCCGTAGTTCATGTGCTTGTCTTTCATGTCAGCAGCCTGATAGATCAGCAGTCTAGCAGCTTCGATCTTAGTAGCCAGATCAGCAACAACCTGTCTCAGAGCATCCATTTCGGATAATTTTTTACCGAACTGTTTTCTAGCTTTCATGTAGTCTACAGTTACGTCTAAAGCACCCTGTGCGATACCCAGAGCCTGGGAAGCGATACCGATACGTCCGCCGTCCAGTGTGGACATTGCAACTTTGAAACCCTGGCCAACTTTGCCCAGAACTCTGTCTGCAGGGATTCTGCAGTCTTTGAATACCAGTTCAGTTGTGGAAGATGCGCAGATACCCATCTTATCTTCTGTTTTACCAATGGAGAAGCCTTCATCGCCTTTTTCTACGATAAATGCAGTGATGCCTCTGTTTCCTTTGGATTTGTCAGTCATAGCCATAACTACGAAAGTTTCAGCATAACCACCATTAGTGATGAATACTTTGGATCCGTTCAGAACGTATTCATCTCCATCCAGGACTGCTCTTGTCTGCTGTCCAGCAGAGTCAGTACCAGCACCTGGTTCAGTCAGACCGAATGCGCCCAGTTTTCTTCCGGACAGCAGGTCTGGCAGATATTTAGCTTTCTGTTCTTCATTACCCCAAGCGAAGATTGGCCAGCAGCACAGGGAAGTGTGAGCAGAGCAGATAACGCCTGTAGAAGCGCAAACTCTGGACAGTTCTTCAACTGTGATAGCGTAGGAGATGTGGTCTCCGCCAGCACCTTCATATTCTGTAGGGAATGGTACGCCCAGCAGGCCGTATCTTGCCATTTTTTCTACAGTTTCTGTTGGGAATCTGTGTTCTCTGTCGATGTCTGCTGCGAGTGGTTCTACTTCATTAACAGCAAACTCTCTTACCATCTTTCTTACGAATTCCTGTTCCTTCGTGAGTTGAAAGTTCATTATAAATGCCTCCTTAAACTTTAATAACGGTATGTTTGTGGTGTCTACTAAAGTATTCTTGTCTGAATAGTTGACTTCGTTACAAAAGTAACGACCATACATCTTTATTAGACCACATTATATCAATTAATGCAAGTATTTTTCCGTATCTTTATACAAATTTTGCCTTATATAGCAAATTAATATCAAGAACGCAGCACACGTGCATTATTGAACAAAATAATAGATTAATATGTCTCCTGAAGACGTCCTGTGCGGTATGCATCAATCAGCATTTTCATGTCTTCGACCTGCTGTTCGAGTTCTCTGCCCTGATCGGAATTTCTTACCATCATACGTTTTGGAAGAACTTCCAGTGTAGTGATTTTAGGTGTATGGAACACCTGAGTTCCGTCCTCCCTCATAGGCTCATAAGGTTTGTGCTCGGCAAGTGCCATGAGCCATGAGTTAAAGATGAATGTATATCCCGCAATACCTGTCTGCTTCTGATACGCCTTGGAAATACCTCCGTCGATTACGATTCTCTTTCCGCCGCCTCTTACAGGACTTTCACCGTCTTTGATTTTAACCGGCACATGTCCGTTAAGAATATGTGCTGTCTTAGGATCAAGGCCGAATTCTTCCAGCACTTTTTCACACATAGCTTTGTCATCTATCAGTTTATAATAAGGCATTGTGTGTTCCTTATGTGTTTTCTTATCAGCAATGAAGCATCTTTCGAATGTTGTCATCTGATCCTTACCGAACAGCGGTGAATTTCCGGAAAGCCACAGGTACCACATGATATCCCCTGCTTTACCGGTTTCTTCATTGTTTCCTGTCATATAGTAAGCACTTCTTACCTGCTCTTCCAGATAATCCATGTAAGCCTTACCTTTTTTAGTCACACCATTTACTGTACATTCCTGGAATTCTCCATCCTCTGTCATCGGAATACAGCCGTGGAACATCAGATTACCATTATAGATTTTATAAAGGCTTCCGTGTGTGAACATAAACTGGATATGTCTCTGCAGCTTTTCACTCTGACGGAAAGAAGCTTCAATGGATTCCAGCATTTCCTGCTCCTGCGGAGTCAGTCTGTACGGATCTTCCGGATCAATAGTAGGAAAATTCTTATCCCTCAGTTCATGCTCAACGCCTTTTATCATAACTGTGCCTTTTTCAAAGTCGATCTTGTCGAGGAGCATACGGTTTTCCATTTTGTATTCAGGATGATCCATTATAGTCTGGCCTTCAATTTTGAACTGACAAACTGCAATAGCTTTGTTCATCTTGGCAGCCAGTTCTTTGTTGACCGGTGCATAGATATTTTCTTCCAGTACTTTAGGTTTGAAATGTTCGCAAGGGTCATCAGCATAAGCTGTAGTCGCCAGCATAGCCAGAGGTCTCAGATTGATACCGTACCCTACTTCAAGCATATCAAAATTATTATAGCTGATATTCATTCTCAGTACGTTTGTGATACAGCACCAGTTTCCTGTAGCCGCTCCCATCCATACAATGTCGTGATTTCCCCACTGGAAATCAACGTCATGATGTTCCATAAGGAAATCCATGATCTTATCAGGATGCGCACCTCTGTCCCAGATATCTCCGATGATATGCAGCTTGTCCACCGCCAGATTACTGATCATATCCGCCATCTTGACAATAAATTCTTCGGCAATGCCGCATTCTACGATGGATCTGATAATCGCACTGTAATACTGTGCTTTGTTCTCATCATCATCTGCATGCAGCAGTTCATCCATACTGTAAGCAAGATGCTTCGGCAGTCTTCTTCTTACCTTGGATCTTGTATATTTTGATGTTACAGACTTACAGATGGCAGTCAGCCTGAAAATAGCTGTTTTGCACCATCTGTCGAAATCCTCTTCAGATTTCTTTCTTCTTTTGATTTCCGCTTCCGCATTATAAATGAGCTGTGCCAGTTCTTTTCTTTCTTTTCTTGTCAGATCCGGACCGAACACTTCTTCTATTTTAGAGTAAATCACCCCGGAAGCACTCTTGATCATATGTACAAACGCTTCATACTCGCCATGCAGGTCACTCAAAAAGTATTCAGTCCCCTTTGGCAGGGCCAGAATCGCATTCAGGTTGATGAGTTCTGCAGAAGCCGCCTGGATGTTAGGATAATCTTTTGCTAAGTGGTTAAGAAATCTTGTATCCATATTTTCCTTCTATCTCCGTTAAAACTATAGCTACTTTATCTGACTAAGATCATATGGTGTGGACTGATATACATAGTTATTCAGCCAGTTAGAGAACAGCAGATTCGCATGAGCTCTCCACCGGAACATAATGCCCTTGTCAGGATTGTCATCTTTGAAGTAGTTTGCAGGCACCTTAATATCGAGGCCCTTATTCATATCTCTCAGATATTCATTTTCCAGAGTTTCCCTGTCATATTCCTGATGTCCCAGAACAAAAATCTGACGTCCGTTTTCTGTAGAAATAATATGCGGTCCCACTTCCGGAGATTCCGCCAGTATGCGCAGATTGTCATTCGCCGTTACTTCAGCCTTCACAATTTCCGTATGTCTGGAATGCGGTGCATAGAAAACTGAGTCAAACCCTCTTACAAGAGGATTATGCGGTCTGAGAACCTCATGCTCAAACACGCCGAAAACCTTTTCGTCCAGCAGGCGCTTATGTACACCATGGTAATAGTAAAGCGCAGCCTGTGCTCCCCAGCAGATGAACATATTGCTGTAAACATGTGTCTTGCACCATTCAAATATGTCGCACAGTTCTTCCCAGTAATCGACTTCTTCAAACGGCATCTGTTCTACAGGCGCACCTGTGAGAATCATTCCGTCAAAGTATTCATGCTTGATTTCATCAAGAGTCTTATAAAAAGCATCCATATGCTCCTGTGAAATGTGTGTCGCTTCATGGGAATCCATCTGCACCAGTGTCATTTCAACCTGCAGCGGGCTGTTTGCCAGTACTCTCGCCAGCTGTGTTTCTGTAGCAATTTTAGTAGGCATCAGGTTCACAATAACAATTTTA
>JAGBGL010000077.1 GCA_017936025.1 Bacillota bacterium
GCTTCTTCAGGATTTCTCAGCTTGATAACTTTATATAAAGCATTCTTGATTACGGAATAAGACAGACCTGCAGAAATATCTCCGATCGTCGCGCCTTCTTTCTGTGCCTGCTTTACCTTGGAGTTCATGAATACTGTACATCTTGTACCCAGGTCTACAGGAGATTCAGCGAATATTGCTTCTTTTGCAAAGGACTGAACGTCCATGTTTACTGATTTCGCATAAGTCTCGATGAAAGAACCGCAGCCGGAAGAACATGCTTCATTGAGCATGATATTGTAGATGGCTCCGTCTTTGATTCTCATGCATTTCATGTCCTGGCCGCCGATATCCAGAATGAACTCTACGCCCGGCAGGAATTCTTCGGCACCTTTATAGTGTGCCATAGTTTCGATCTCGCCCTGGTCAGCGCCGAGCGCCGCCTTGATGAGCCCTTCGCCATAACCTGTTACTGTTGTATTAGCAATAAATGCATCTTTAGGCAGCTGGGAATACAGCTCCTTCAGCATAGTCATCGTTGCTTCGATAGGCTTACCTTCGTTGTTTTTGTAGAAGGAATACAGCAGATGCTTTTCATCATCGATCAGCGCTGCCTTAGTAGTCGTAGAGCCTGCGTCGATACCCAGGAAAACCTTGCCTTTTGCCTTCTTTATATCCTTGCGTTTGATAGTTGCTTTTCTGTGGCGTTCAATGAATGCAGCGTATTCCTCTCTGTCTTTGAACAGCGGATCTACGTGCTTTGTCTCTGACATTTCAGAAGCATCTGTATTCTGGATCCTTTCTACCAGGTCAGACAGGTTGATAGTGTTATATCTTTCTGCACGCATTGCCGCGCCTATAGCTACGAAATATTTAGAGTCTTCCGGGAAAATCACTTCATTTTCGCTTAATTTCAGTGTTTCGATGAAGCGTTTTCTCAGTTCCGACATGAATGATAACGGTCCGCCCAGGAATGCAACTTTTCCTTTGATCGTTCTTCCGCAGGCCAGTCCGGAAATAGTCTGGTTAACTACCGCCTGGAATATGGAAGCAGCCAGGTCCTCTATTGCGGCACCTTCGTTGATCAGCGGCTGGATATCTGTCTTAGCAAATACCCCGCATCTTGCAGCAATAGGATAAATCAGTTTATGATTTTTTGCAGCTTCATTCAGACCATTAGCATCAGTGTTCAGCAGTACAGCCATCTGGTCAATAAAAGCACCAGTTCCCCCCGCACATGTACCGTTCATACGCTGCTCAATTGTCTGTCCATAAAATGTCATCTTGGCATCTTCCCCGCCAAGTTCGATCGCTACATCTGTTTCAGGGATGAGTGTTTCAACTGCAGTACTGCAGGTAACAACCTCCTGTTCAAATGGAATATCCAGCACCTGAGATAATGATAATCCTCCGGAACCTGTTATAACCATTTTAATATCTGTGTCAGCAAATTTTCTGTGCAGATCTTCTATCAGCTCTGCTACAGTCTCAAATACATTAGACATATGTCTTTCGTATCTGCTGTATTTAATTTCGTTATGATCATCAAGCAATACTAATTTTACTGTTGTTGATCCTACGTCAATTCCTAATCTCATTTTTTTCTCCCGTTATTACTATTGTAATTTTCCAAAACATTGATTATTATAACATAAACGGATGTCGAAATAAACTTTTTGCATTAAAAATACTACATATATATATGTAAACTTTATGTAAACTCGGAGGTACTATGAAATCCACTATCAGAAAGAGTACATACAAGGCAATTTACCGCCTTTTAGATATGGTATCCCCTGTCGATTATGACTGCGGGACTTTATGCGGAGCAGCATGCTGTACATGCGGAAAAGATGAAGATCCTGACGAAATGAGTCTGGGGATCTATCTGCTTCCCGGAGAAGAAAAACTGTTTGACGGAAACGAAGAATGGCTGGACTGGACTTCTGAATATGCTGAAGACTATGACTTCCCTGAAAGCTGGACCGGCAAAGTACATTTCATACGATGTAAGACGCCCCCTGTGTGTCCCCGTAAGCAGAGGCCGCTCCAGTGCAGGTTCTTCCCTCTGGAACCTCACCTGACAGAAGACAATGAACTCCGTCTTATTCTGAACACGGTCGAGCTTCCATATAAATGTCCGCTCATCACAGAAAAAATCCAGCTGACACCGTCTTTTATCCAGGCTACATATACTGTATGGAAGCGGCTCATTACAGACCCTCTGATTTACGATCTTGTGGTTCAGGACTCCGAAGACCGTGAATATGATGGTAAAAATCTTATATTTGTTAAGTAAAAAAATAATCCGGAACCTTTTGTCAGTTCCGGATTTTCTTTATTTATCAAGTTTTGAGATTTCTTTTTTATAAACTCTGACAAGACAGATAACTGCGAATGTCAGTCCGAGTACTTCTGCCAGAGGGAAAGCTGCCCATACAGCAGGTAATCCCCATAATTGGGAGAAAATGAATGCTAATGGCAGGATACCTATCATCTGACGGATAAGTGACATCCATAAACTCATCACTCCATGCCCTGTCGCCTGCAGCAATGATGATGTGATAATACCGAACGATGCCGGCAGGAAACAGATACTGATTATTCTGAAGGCAGGTACCCCTATCGAATACATATTCTCAGAAGCATTAAAAATGCTCAGGAATACCTCAGGGAACAGCTGGAATAAAATCAGACCGATCAGCATTATCGTAAATGCGATCTTGAACGCCAGTTTATATGCATGCATCAGACGATCTTTGTTTCTTGCACCATAGTTGAATCCCATGATAGGCATTACACCCTGGTTGAGCCCGAATACAGGCATAAAAATGAATGACTGCACTCTTCCGTATACACCGTTTACAGCGACGGCTGTTTCAGAAAGTCCTCCCAGAATGCCGTTAAGACCCAGCTGCAGAACAGACGCCAGCGCCTGCATCACTATAGCAGGTGCTCCTACTGCATAGATATCTTTAAATATCTGCTTCTCCATCTTGAAGCCTCTGATTTTCACATGCACATGGTGTTTCTTCGCAAACAGAAGATACTGTCCCAGACAGAAGGATACTATCTGGCCTATTACTGTAGCTACAGCTGCACCGGCAACGCCCCATTCAGGAAATGGTCCGATACCGAAAATAAACAATGGATCCAGAATAATATTAGTTACTGCACCTGCAATACTGCAAAGCATAGGGAAAAGCATATTGCCTGTCGCCTGCAGGATTTTTTCTGTTGTCATCTGAATCATTACAAACAAAGAACATGTACAGATTATTCTCATATACACAGCACCGCTTTCAGCGATATATGCGGTGTCTGTAAACAGATTCATAAATATATTAGAAAAAAACAGACCTATCACTGCGAAGAATACCCAGCTGAAAAATCCCAGTCTGTAACCGTGGGAAGCTGCCTTATCTGCTTCCTCGAATCTATGAGCTCCCAGTCTTCTTGAAATCAGAGAGTTTATACCTACACCAGTACCTACACCGACAGCAATCATCAGCATCTGTACGGGGAAAATATATGTTACCGCAGCCAATGCCTGTTCGCCAAGCATAGACACGAACATACTGTCAACGATATTATACAAAGCCTGGATCATCATAGAAAGCATCGCCGGCCATGACATTGTTATTAATAATTTACCGATAGGCATCGTGCCCATCTTGTTTTCACGGATCTGTTCGCCCATAAAAAAATACCTCCTTGTAACCAAAGAAGTATTATATTACAATCTTGTCATTTTCTCAATGCACAATCTTGCTGTATTTTAATAAATAATGGGCAGTTCGTAAGCCGGGTTCTGTATTAAGCAATCATCTATCTCGAC
>JAGBGL010000078.1 GCA_017936025.1 Bacillota bacterium
GGGCAGGCGTTCTTCTCCCTGTCTATCGCAGGTAACGGAACGGTTATTTACGGATCATATCTTGGTAAAGATGAAAATATTCCTGCAGCAGCAAGAAATATTGCGCTGTTTGATACGATCGCTGCTATGCTGGCGGCTATGGTAATCGTACCGGCAATGGCTGCAGGCGGAGCTGCACTGGATACAGGCGGACCGGGACTGATGTTCATATACCTGATAAATGTATTCAACGGCATGCCTGGCGGAACGATTGTAGGGATGATTTTCTACGTATGCGTACTGCTGGCGGGCATCACTTCTCTGATAAATCTGTACGAAGTGCCTGTAGCTGCAGTGCAGGAAAAGCGGGGCCTGAAAAGAGTCCCTGCTGTTGTGAGTGTTACAGTTATCGGCTGTATCATTGCACTGGCGATCCAGGGAATCGTTTCCGGCTGGATGGATGCAGTATCTATCTATGTATGCCCACTGGGAGCAATGCTGGCAGGTATCATGTTCTTCTGGGTGATGGACAGAAAACACGCAGAGGAAGCTGTAAACGCCGGGGCGAAGAAACCTGTGGGTAACTGGTTCTTTGTTCTTGGTAAATTTGTGCTGGTACCGCTGGCGCTGATCGCACTGATCGCAGGTGCGGTGCTGGGAGGAATCGGCTGATAAAGGAGTTTTACTGTGCCGCTCTTTACAGAGCGGCATTTTTTATGCAACAGTTTATCAAATGTATGAAAAAGGCTGTCAAATGCTTGCACTTAACAGATATAAGTGATAAAATCCAATCTGTATGACCTAAAACAATATATATAAGTAATAATAAAAAAGAATGGAGACGAAAAAATGAGAGAAACAATATTAGAAATCTTAGAAAGCATCAGAAGTGACATTGATTTTGAAAATGCAACTGCACTGATCGACGACAATGAACTGGAATCCCTGGACATCGTTGCTATCGTTGGTGAATTCAATGAAGAATTCGATGTTGAAATCACAGTAGAAGATCTGCTGCCTGAAAACTTCAACACAGTAGACGCAATGGTTGAACTGATCACAAGAGCACAGGAATAATAGAAAATGGCGTTTACATCATTTAATTTTCTGGTCTTTGTGCTGGCGGTAGTATGCCTTTACTATGTGATACCGAAATCATACAGATGGTGCGTGCTGCTTGCAGCCAGCTATGCATTTTATCTGATTTCCAGTGCTAACACATTTGTGTTCGTGCTGCTGACTACATGCACGACATTCTTCGGCGGAAAAGCACTGGGCAAGATGAATGCTGAACATAAAGCTTATCTGGCTGAGCACAAAGAGACGATGTCGCGTGATGACAAGAAAGAGCTGAAGGCAAATGTTCAGAAGAAAAAGCGCAGAGTGGTGCTCGTTATTCTGCTGATAAATTTCGGCGTGCTGGCATTCGTGAAGTATTTCCGCTACTACATCGGACTCATCGGTGAAGCCATCGGATTTGAAATCAACCTGGGGATCCTGATTCCTCTGGGGATTTCATTCTACACATTCCAGTCTGCGGCATACATTCTGGACCTTTACAGAAATAAAATCGAACCTGACACAAACATTGCGAAATTTGCGCTGTTCATGTCTTTCTTCCCGCAGATCGTGCAGGGGCCTATTGCGAGATATGACCAGCTGGCAGGACAGCTTTACGAAGGCCATGAATTCAGGTATACAAATCTGACTCACGGAGCACAGCTGATACTGTGGGGCTTCTTCAAAAAGCTGATCATAGCCGACAGAGTAGCAATTCTGGTTACGCAGGTGTTCGACAACTATGCGGATTATTCCGGAAGCATAGTTCTGCTGGCAATGCTGTTCTACACTATCCAGATCTACGCGGATTTCTCCGGCGGTATTGATATCGCAAGAGGGGTCGCACAGTGCATGGGTATCGAAATGAGCCACAACTTTATGCGTCCTTATTTCTCAGACAGCCTGTCCGAGTTCTGGCGCAGATGGCACATGTCCCTGTCCTTCTGGACAAGAGACTACATATTCTATTCCATCGCAATGTCCAAATTTTTCGGTAAACTGGGCAAGAACCTGAGAAGCGTTCTGGGTGACAGAGTAGGAAAACTGGTTCCTGTAATTATCGCACAGATGGCCACGTTCATAACTATCGGTCTGTGGCACGGTGCGGAA
>JAGBGL010000079.1 GCA_017936025.1 Bacillota bacterium
AACCAAACAATACATTTTCCATGTCATATAATCCCGGCTCCGCAGTCTGCACAAAACGGGCAGCTGTTACTGCACCTGCTGCAAAGATTTTCTTTGAACCTGCGGTATGCTTGATTTCCAGGATCTCATCTTCACCGGCAAAGATAACCTCGTGTTCGCCTGCGATGGTACCGCCGCGTACTGCATGAATACCGATTTCTTTTCCTCTCTTACGATTTCCTTCTCTGCCGTTGACCTCTTCATATACATGATCCGGATTCATTGCTGCAACCAGCATCTTAGCTGTGCCGCTTGGGGAATCCAGTTTTTTATTGTGGTGCTTTTCGATCACTTCCATATCGAAAGTATTCTCCAGGATCGGTGTGATCTCAGCCAGGACCCTTCTCATTACTGTGATTCCCAGAGAAAAGTTCGCTGCAAACACAACCGGTACCCGGCGGGAAAGTCCTGCGATCAAAGCTTTCTGTTCATCTGTGAATCCTGTAGTCGCGATAACTGCAGGACAACTGTTTGTAACGCAGTAGTCGATCAGCATATCCAGATTTGCCGGGTTGCTGAAATCGATGACCACATCCACCGGTCCTTCCAGTGCTGCCAGAGTCTCGCCGTTTCTGGCTTCCACCATTCCGGCAACCTGACCTCCCTGCTCTCTGACTGTCTGTGCCAGCACATTACCCATTGCGCCTGCGCCTAAGATAGCTACATTCATTTATGTACCTCCTTACAGTAAGTCTAATTCTTTCATAGTCTGAATCAAAGTTGCTTTTGTTCCTTCTTCCATAGGGAACAGCGGCATTCTGTATCCTCCGACGTTCATGCCCATCTGGTTCATTGCTTCCTTGATAGGGATAGGGTTTGTTTCGATGAACAGTGCGTTGATGAAGTCCAGATATTTTTTCTGCATTTCTGCTGCTTTCTGAACGTCTCCATTAAGATATGCCCATACCATGTCATGTGTTTCTTTCGGCAGGATATTAGCCAGTACGGAAATTACGCCCTGGCCGCCCATGGACATCAGCGGAACTGTGATGTCGTCGTTGCCGCAGTACATATTGAAGTTTTCGTCCAGCAGTCTGGAAACTTTGCATGCATATCCCATGTCGACGCTTGCTTCTTTGATACCTGCGATATTAGGATGTTTGCAGATTTCTTCCAGTACATCATATGTAACAGAGATGCCTGTTCTGCCAGGAACGTTATATACCAGGATCGGAATGTTTACTGCATCAGCAACTGTTGTGAAGTGATGGATCATTCCGGCTTTATTTGTTTTGTTGTAGTAAGGTGTAATTACCAGCAATCCGTCTACACCCATTTTTTCAAATTTAACAGACTGTTCAACTGCGATCATTGTATTGTTGGAGCCGGAGCCTGCAATGATAGGAACTCTGCCTGCCGCCTGCTCTACTGCGATCCTTACGATCTCGTCTTCTTCAGCTGCTGTCAGCGCAGGGGATTCTGCTGTTGTTCCCAGTACGAGGATCGCGTCAGTTTCATTTTCAATATGCCATTCTATCAGTTCTCTGATTCTCTCATAATTAACACTTCCGTCTTCATTGAACGGCGTGATCAGAGCTACGATTGAGCCTCTAAACATAATATCTTCCTCCTGAATTTCTAGTGTGATTTCCTTACAGATCGAATGCTTTGCTTAATGCGATTGCTGCGTTGATCTTGTTTTCCATATCAACTGTTACGGAAATAGAGATTTCAGAAGTTGTGATGTGGTAGAAGCTGATTCCGTTCACTGCCAGTACGTTGAATACGCTGCCTGCAACGCCGGAGTGGGAAGCCATTCCAACGCCTACCAGTGAGATCAGTGCCAGACCTTCTTCCATGTCTACTGTAGCGCCGTCGAAAATTTCATTGCTCTGCACTGCTGTAGCCAGTTCGTCGCCCTGCTCTGCTGTGCAGGAGAATGATACGGAGCAAGTGTCCTCTCCTGTGCTCTGCTGGGAGATCATATCTACGTTGATTCCCATTTCAGCCAGCATTCTGAATGCTTCTGCTACTGCAGGGCCATCATTTGAGATGTCTCTCAGTGTGAAAATAACTACGTCTTCCTGTATGCTCATACCTGTGATAGGCATTTCTTCTACTAATAAATTTTCTCTGTTCATGATATATGTTCCTTTGCTCTTATCTGATTCCATTGCTTTACCGAAAAATAACTGTACGTCATATTTTTTTGCCAGCTCTACACTGCGTGTTTCAAGAACATCGCTTCCATGGTAGGCCAGTTCCATCATTTCTTCGTAAGAGATTCCCTTCAGAGGTTTTGCATCTGCATAAACTTCCGGGTCTACTGTGTAAAGGCAGTCCGCGTCGCCGTACATTTCGCATGGCCATCCGAGATCTGCCGCGATTGCAACCGCTGTTACATCACCGTATGCGCCCAGCCCCTGGGAACCTGCAACTACTGCAACCATGCCTTCATCGAGAACACGTTTTACTTTTTCAGTTTCGAATTCCTGGATCCTTGCTCCTGTCTGGAATTCATTTGAGATATAGCTGCTCTGCATTCCGTTTACGGAAGCCGCCGGAACGCCTGCATTGTTCAGTGCGATCGCCAGCAGCGCCGCTGTCTGCTGTTCACCTGTTGTCAGAAGTGCTTCCATCTCTTCCAGTGGAACCATTTCCCCTGCCTGGAAGGCAAGTGCTTCCAGTCTTTCATTTGTGCTGGCCATAGCGCCGGCTACGATCACGAGTTTGTCGCCGTCTGCTCTGTTTTCCGCGATGAACTCCGCCAGAGCTTTTATGTCTGCTATTGAGTCTATGCTGTGACCGCTGTATTTCTGTACTACGTTCATTTCTTTTACCTCTCTATATGATCTGTTCATCAGCCTCGAGTCTCAGCTGATCTTCGTAAGTTTCTCTTCTCAGCACTCTGCGTGCCTTACCGTCTTTCACGAAGACGACTTCCGGACGGCCCGCTCTGTTGTAGTTGCTGGCCATTGAGTATCCATAAGCGCCTGCCGCGTACATTACCAGCAGATCGCCTTCACAGGCAGTCTGCGGCAAGCTCGCTTCTCTTACCAGGATGTCTCCGGATTCGCAGTTCTTACCGGCTACGCAGTAGAGCTTGTCTTTGGCTTCTCCCAGGCGTGTCGCTATATCACAGCTGTATTCTGCCTGATAGAGCGCCGGCCTGATGTTGTCGCTCATTCCTCCGTCTACGAAGAGGAAGTGCTTTGTTTCAGTGTCTTTGCTGTATCCCACTTTGTAGAGCGCGTATCCTGCTTCCCCTACGATGGAGCGTCCCGGCTCGATCAGCAGTTTGTTCAGCTTGACATCCTGCTCTGCCATGATGCGCTCGCATGTCCTTGCCAGGATCTGTACCATCTCGCCCAGCGGGATAGGCTTGTCTGCATCGGTGTATCTGATTCCGAATCCGCCGCCGATGGAGAGATCAGTGGAAGCAATTCCGTATCTGTCATTCATCTTTCTGACAAATGCGACCATGATTTCCACGGCTTTCTCAAAGCCTTCGGTCTCGGTGATCTGTGAACCGATATGACAGTGGAAGCCTTTGAAGTCGACATATTTACTGTCCATCGCCGTTTTGACGATGTTTCTTATAGCCTCCTCTTCTTTAATGGACAGGCCGAATTTTGAATCGGACCCTGATGTCTGGATATATTCATGTGTGTGAGCTTCGATCCCCGGATTTACTCTGAGAAGAACTTCGATGCTCTTTCCCATCTGGTCTGCGAGGCTTACAAGCTTTTCACATTCCATCCTGTTGTCAAGTACGATGTGACCGCATCCTGTTTCCAGTGCCTGTCTTAATTCTTCTTCGGATTTGTTATTTCCGTGGAAATAGATGTTTTTCATATCGAAGCCGGATGCTTCAGCACAGTACATTTCGCCGCCGCTCACTACATCCAGGCAGGCTCCCATCTGCTGGGCGATTTTGAAAATCGCCTTGCAGGAAAACGCCTTTGATGCATAAACAACTTCTGTTTCGAACATGTCAGATTTGAAATTGTTTATGGCTGCAGCGAACTGCTCTTCGATCTTCGCCTCATCATATACAAGAAGCGGTGTTCCGGATGCGGCTGCAAGGACAGTGCAGTCGATTCCTCCGATTGTCAGATTTGCCATTTGGATCGTCTCCTTTGTGTAGTATTGTCTGGTTAAATTAAAAAATCAGCGAAGGCTATCCCTCGCTGACTTGAAAACACTTTTCGGTGTGTTACCTCTATGTCATCCAGGATAGCTCAACTGCTGCAGATATCTCTGCAGGCAGACAGTCATGCAATTATTCACTGCATGCCCACCGGAATTTCACGCCTTCCGTTCCGGTTCGGCGAAGGATACCTCCTGATCAGGTCTCAGCCCGCCGGCTATCTGATCATTCATTTGCTTCGCGCCTCTATCAAGTTGTTTACAGTTTACTCCTTTGCCACATATATTGCAACTGTTTTTTGTTAATTTCCACAAACTTTATTATAAAAATTCGCCCGTTCCGTAATATTATGCACAAAATATGTTTGAAAAGGGTGCGTTAGGCAGGCGGTTATCGAAATCTGCGCCAGTTCGCGTATGTCCGATACTTTTTTATTGTTTGAACACGTTTTATTGTTTTTTCCGATAAGATGCTCCCTTGGATTATCGTAACATATCTTTTATAATATAGTTATCGATAAAAAAACATCGAAATCTGCAGATATATAATTCCGCTTCAAAATAGTATAAGAGGACAACTATGCCATTACTGAAAAAACTTACACGCTTCAGACGCGACCTTCACAAAATCCCTGAAGTCAGCCGCGATCTGCCTAAGACAAAAAAATACATATTATCTGTTTTGAAAAATCTCGACTGTGAAATCATCGAAGTCATGGAATCCGGTGTCTGTGCATACTTTGACCGCGGACAGCCGGCTACTACAGCTTACCGGGCTGACATGGACGCGCTCCCGGTAACAGAAAAAAATACTCACAGTTTCATTTCCCGCCATCCCGGAAAAATGCATGCCTGCGGTCACGACGGACACATGTCCATGGGACTGGCGATGGCTGAATACGTGGATTCTCAGAAAGAGCTTCCGTGCAATGTGCTGCTGATTTTCCAGCCTGCCGAAGAGACTACCGGCGGTGCCCGCGAAATCTGTGAAACCGGTATCCTGCAGCGCTATAATGTTGACCGGATTTTCTCAACTCATATGTGGCCATTTGCTCCGGCCGGAAGCATTTCCAGCCGTCCCGGCCGCATGATGCCGAGGTCTTCTCAGATCAATATCGGCATCACCGGCAGAACAGCTCACGCAACTGCTCCCGAGAACGGCATCGATGCTCTCTACATAGGATGCCGATATGTACAGGAAATATACGACCGTAAAGCGCGCGAAGGAAAACCTGATCCTGCACCCGATGAGCGGACTATCATCCAGGTCTGCAAATTCGAAAGCGGAACAGCCCGTAATATAATTTCGGGCTATACCGAACTGGTCGGCACACTGCGGGCATTCTCTGATGAAGATTTTCAGTGGCTTATCAGCATCCTCAAAGGTGCGGCCTCTGATCTGGAAGAAGAATTCGGCTGCAGAATAGAAGTAAAATATACTGAAGGCTATCCGCCTATCGTCAACGACATAGAATTATATGATTCCGTTGCACCATCGCTGCGCGCATCACTCGATAATTTCATCGAAATGCCCGAACCCGCAATGATTTCCGAAGACTATTCCTTTTACGGACTGGAAGTTCCTTCGATTTTCTTCTATGTGGGTACCGGCACCGGTATCGCTCTCCACTCAGCTGATTTCGATTTTGACGAATCAGTACTGGTACAAGGTGTTGAACTGTATAAGACTCTGCTGTGGGAAAGATAGCTTTCAGGCAATAAGAATAGAAGAGGACCGCGAACTGGATTCGCGGTCCTTTTTACTATCATCTATACTCCTCTAACAAGTCAGTAACTGATTTTCTCCTTTCGTGTACTATCCTTACAATATATATAACGCCGTCATTATCTGAGTATATAGCCTTTTAACTTGTTCTTTATTATACTTTTCGTTACTGTAAAACTCTTTTATAGTCTTTATGTCTTCAATAGCATCGTCAGAAAACACTATTTTATATTCCATACTTTATGTTTTCAGAATAGCCTCGACTTCCTCCATCGAATGCCAGCCATTTTCCTCCCCTGATTTGAAACCCTTATCCAATTCCTGAATAAG
>JAGBGL010000080.1 GCA_017936025.1 Bacillota bacterium
ACGTGCTGAGAACAGAGATATACCTGAATTGTTCTTTTTTTCACTACCAGCTTCGCCCTCCATACTCACTAAGAACTTTGATCCAAAATATACTATACATGCCAGACCAAAAACGAACAGTATCGCGAAAAAACCCCACGTTACAGCGTTAATCAAATAGCCCACATTATTTGCAGTGCTTGCTGCTGCATTTTGGATACCGGTATACGCATCACCTCCATAGGAAGACGAGTATTCATAATTACTATAATTCTGACTCTTTACAACAAATGACAAAATTACAGAAATTAGACCCACAATAATACCTGCAATCGAAAAGTATTTTTCTTTCATTGTTTCACCTACTTTTTTAATATTAGTAGCCTGATCAGACATTGTCCCGCTTGTCATATCCAGCCACTTCATGTAACCATATGGTAGCATTTTCACGCCAGAAAAGCAACTATTTGGTAACATCTGTATGGAGGTTTACGTTATGCATTTTCAAAGATTGGAAGATTTAAGAATTGATAACGACAATACCCAAGCAGAAATTGCAGATTATTTGGGCTGCCAAAGAGAAGTTTATCGCAGATATGAAAAAGGAACCCGCCAGATTCCCGCCGATTTGCTTATTAAACTAGCTGTTTACTACAATGTGAGCATTGATTATCTAGTTGGGCTGACAAATACAAAAAAACCATATCCCCGGATCTAAGTTTATTCGATCCAAAGGATATGGTTTTTTAATACGTTCGTATTTATTCTGCTGTAATATTTAATTCAACAAGCTTCAGAGCTGTTGCTTCTGCTGCATCCAGCACCTTGATTACCTCTTCAGATAAGCCAGCATTGTCATAAGTGATGCTGCAGCTCTGGTCTGCAACTTCTACCCATGTTGTACCTGCGCTCAGTCTGAATTCATTTCCGGCTTCATCGACGAATACTGTTCTGGAATCCAGGTCTGCTCTGGACCAGGATCCTTTGACCATTTTACCGCCGGTAAAGAGCATCGCTTCCCCTCCGGAGCACATGTTGATCTTCAGTCTGCCTTTACCATCCATTACAGAACTTGATACCTTCTGCACCAGGATATTGGAAGTTTCGATCTGTTCGCCTGTTTCCAGGTCTATATATTCTTTGCCGTTGATTGTTCTCTTGTAAGTGTTTGTTGCACCGTCATATGTGAATTCACATTTAGAAGAAGAGTACGCGAAGTTTACTTTCAGTGCACGTTCACCCGGAACGATTTCTCCGGAACCGAGGAACTCGAACGGATCAACTTCCACAGACTCAGACCACCATCCCTGCTGGTCGATCTTGGATTTTACTTCACTCCATTTGAGGTATGAATCATGCGGTGCGGATTTTTCAGGAGACCTGTAAAAGTCCAGTTCGCTGTTCATTCCGTTGATATATGGAACCACGCCGCTGAGCAGATAACTCTTTGCATCCGGGCTCCATCCATGAGCCAGATAAATCGCGTCATATTCTCTTACGAGGTCCACAAAATACGGTCTCACACTTCTGAGCGGCCCGAATTCTTCAGGGAACTCACTGTAATATACCGCCTGAAGTCTTGTCTGACGGCCTTCAACCGGGAATTCATAAATCATGTCTGCCATGGAAAGCCAGGACTGCGGAATAGCATCGCCTACATTGTCGATAGATACGACCAGTGGTCTTGCTGCTTCGATTTCGGAATCCATACCTTCTCCTGTCAGAGGGTTCACGTATGCAGGAGCTTTTTCGCCTTCCGGTGCTGCCTCTTCATCGCTGCCGCAGCCTGTCATTGCGAACATGCTTCCTGCAGCAATGCATAATGCCATGATAAGTACTGCGGTTTTAAATCTTCTGCTTTTCTTTTCTGCTTTCATAACCATTCTTCCTTTCTGCAAATCTATACTAATCCTGCCAGTGTTTTCTTTAAGATCTCTATATCACTGATAGTATTGATTTCCCTGCGGATAGCTGCGGATCCATGCACTCCTTTGAGATACCAGCCGGCGTGCTTGCGCATTTCATTTACTGCCACACGTTCGCTCTTGAGCTGCGCCAGTTCTTCAAGATGGCGGAGCATCATTGCAACTTTTTCCTCTGTAGTAGGCGGAAGCGGTTTTTCTTCGCCTTTCCACAGCGCTATTGCGTCTCTGAATATCCATGGATTTCCCAGCGCGCCTCTTGCGACCATTACCAGGTCGCAGCCGGTCTCCTGCATCATTCTTATCGCATCTTCTCCTGCAAAGACATCACCATTACCTATTACCGGAATGTTTACAGCTTCTTTTACCTGTCTGATAATATCCCAGTCTGCCTTGCCGGAATAGTACTGCATTCTCGTGCGCCCATGCACTCCCACAGCAGCTGCCCCTGCTTCCTCAATAGCTTTTGCGATTTCAACTGCATTTACAGAATCTTCATCCCAGCCCATACGGATCTTGCCCGTTACAGGTTTTCCTGCCGCATCCACTACTGCCTTAACGACATCATAGAGCAGTTCCGGCGTTTTCAGCAGGGCTGAGCCCTCACCGTTTTTTACAACTTTAGGAACCGGGCATCCCAGATTGATATCGATCCCTGCATTAGCGCGGTCTTTCAGCCTGTCAGCCGCCTGAGCCATGATGTCAGGTTCGCTTCCGAACAGCTGGTACATCAGCGGGGCTTCTTCCGGATTCGTCTGAAGCAGTTTTTCTGTATTTTTATCGTTATAGAATAATCCTTTAGCACTGATCATTTCAGAATACACCATCGCAGCGCCCTGTTCTTTGCAGAGTCTGCGCATCGGAATGTCCGTTATGCCCGCCAGAGGCGCCATCAGAAAAGGATTATCAAGTTCTATTGTTCCTAGTTTAATCATATACCCTCTTCACCTGCGGCTTCACAGCAGCTCAGCCGCTCCATAAAGAAAGAGGAGCATACTGCTCCCTCTTTCTATTTTTTTCTGTTCTTTTTATAAATCAGCTCAAGACCTTCCAGCGTCAGCATTTTATCAACATAGTCGATGCAGTCAACACCATTGTCGATCAGCGTTGCCAGCCCGCCTGTCGCGATGACCTTTACAGGCTCATCAGTGCTGCAGTAGTCCTGAAGCTCTTTTTTCATTTTTCCAACAATAAATTCAACCATTCCCATGTGGCCGTAAACCAGCCCGGACTGCATACTCTGAACAGTATTTCTGCAGATAACAGTACCCGGCTCCTCTAATTCAACCTTAGGGAGTTTTGCGGTTTTTTCAAATAACGCATCGGAGGAAATCTTGATCCCCGGTGCGATAGTTCCGCCGAGATATTCTGCCTTTTCAGTAATTGCGCAGAATGTTGTGGCTGTACCGAAATCAATAATGATCAGCGGTCCGCCGTATTTTGCATGTGCTGCGACTGCATTAACAATACGGTCTGCACCTACAAGTTTCGGATTGTCGTATTTCACTACCAGGCCGGTTTTGATTCCCGGTCCGATTACAAGAGCTCTCTTGTTGAAATATTTCATGGATAAGTGCTGCAGTGTGTATAACACGGATGGCACTACTGTAGAAATGATAACGTCTTCTACTTCCTTAACGTCCAGGCCTTCGTATTGGAACAGCTGGTTGATCACCATACCGTATTCGTCTGCACTCTTTCTGTAATCTGTTTCGAGTCGCCAGTTCTGAATCAGTTCTCCGTCCTTAAATACACCCAGTACGATGTTAGTATTTCCTACGTCAAATGCTAGTAGCATGGTTTGTTCTCCTTTGCTCTGCGTGTGAAAAATTTTTACAAGATATTATACAACATTTAGAAACACGTGTCCAGCACGTCCTGGTCAAGACCGTCCCTGCATGTCAGTTTTCCTATCAGGAAATATGCGATTCCTCCGAACAGCAGGCCCCATACGATGGAATTGAGTCCCCATACTGTCAGATGGAAATTATAGCTGATCACATATACTAAAACACCGATAACACTGGATGATATAGCCGCCTGTTTGTTACCTTTTTTATAGAAAACCCCTCCGACGATAGGCCAGAAAAAGCATGCTTCCAGCCCACCCATTGCAAACAGGTTCACCCAGAAAATAATATCCGGCGGTGTCAGTGTCAGCACGAACACTACGATACCGATCAGGAAAGTCACCGCAAGACTGGATTTCGACAGATTCCTGTTAAAGCGTTCCTTGCGCGCAGGATCGTCCTTTACTATGTATGTGCCCCACAGGTCTTTAACGATAGATGCGGAAGCCAGTATCAGCAGCGATGAAACCGTAGACATTACTGCCGCCATAGGTGCTGCAAGGAAGATTCCCGCAACGCCCACAGGCATTATCTGCTGGATAACAGCCGGGATGACGTAGTCAGAGGAAGCAAATTCCTGTCCTGCTATCAGCGCTCCGGACCATGCTCCTCCCACGTGCATACCGATCATCAGAAATCCTGCAACGATCGTTCCCAGAAGCATCGCATTATGGCAGCTTTTTGTATCCTTGAATCCCATGCCGCGCACAGCAGTCTGCGGGAGCCCTATAACACCGATGCCTACAAGCACCCAGAAAGAAACAAGGCTTCCCGGTGTATAACCTGTGCCTGTCAGTGTGTCCCATCCCGGAAGTGTCTGATCAAGCGTAATCGCCATCGCATCAAAGCTTCCCAGATTTTTAACAACAAAGAACAGGAAAAGGAATGTTCCGATCAGCATGATGATACCCTGCAGAGTATCAGTGATAACTACCGCGGTAAATCCTCCGAATGATGTATATACAATTACTACCAGTGCGAATATCGCCAGCGCCAGCCAGTATGGAAGTCCTGTTACTGACTCGATCAGCGTCGCCCCTCCGAGGAACTGCGCGATCATCTGTGTCACGAAGAACACCAGCATCAGCAGAGTCGTGATAATGACCAGTGCATCCGATTTATATCTGGCTTTGAGATATCCCGCAATAGTAACCGCTCCTGTCTTTCTTGAAACCAGCGCAAATTTTTTGCCCAGGATGCCCAGTACCAGGAATGCTGCGCCTACCTGCACGCCCGCTACCCATGCCTGGGAAAAGCCATATGTCATAGCTGCTGCACCCGGGCCGCTGACGAAGGAACTTACACTGGCATATGTAGCAACCGTTGTCATCGCCAGTACGATACCATTCATACCGCGGGATCCGATAAAGTATTTTTTTGAAAAGCTCATATCACTCTGACTATCTTTACGTTTACTGTAAAACATTCCGACAGCCACATTGACGATGAGATAAATAACGATTATTGAAAGCATCGTGATCTGCGTACTAGTCATTCAGACCACCGCCTTCCGAAAGGACTGCACCAGCTGCACTGCCGGCCTCGTCCATTTCATCTCCCAGGTCAAAGTTTTTGAAAACTTTTGCCAGAAGAAAAATAACACCGATAACTGAGATAACGAATGCTCCGATAGTACTTACAAAGAACCAGAGCGGCATTCCGCATATCATCATATCGATGTCTTCCAGCAGAAAGGCAAATCCAATATGCCATACTGCAACAATGATGATAAGCACGAATGTTGCTTTCACCTCTTTGAGGATCTGGAGATGTTTCTCCTCGTTTGTCATAGGTTTCACGTGTTTTACCTCCTTACGTTACAGGGGGTGCACAACGTGCACCCCCGCCCTACTTTCTATGAATCAAGTTATCAACTGCACTTCTTCAGGCGGGGCCTTCGGATAGCGCGTCTTTATCCGGCATTGCCGTAGAAATCAATTGTTTTTCAGCGGCAGCTCTGCTGCCCGGCGCCGCTTCTTGCGGCTATTTATATAATGGATATTTATCGCACAGTTCTTTTACGATAGCACGAGCTTCTTCCATTGCAGATTCTTCTCCCTGGTTATCGATGACCAGAGCGATAGCATCTACAACTCTTCTCACGTCTTCTTCCTTAAAGCCTCTGCTTGTCATAGCAGGCGTTCCCAGTCTCAGGCCGCTTGTTACGAATGGACTTTCAGGATCGTTCGGAACCGCATTCTTGTTTGTAGTGATGTTTGCTTCATCCAGCAGGTTTTCTGCTTTCTTGCCTGTGATGCTTTTGTTCATCAGTTTTACCAGGACCAGATGGTTATCTGTGCCGCCGGAAACCAGTTCAAAGCCTTTTTCAGTCAGCGCTTCTGCCAGTGCCTGCGCATTTCTGATTACCTGTCCCTGATATTCTTTGAATTCAGGTTGTGCCGCCAGTTTGAAGCTGACTGCCTTGGCTGCGATGATGTGTTCCAGAGGACCGCCCTGTGTTCCAGGGAAGATAGCCTTATCGATCGCTTTTGCATATTCTTCTCTGCACAGGATCATTCCTCCTCTTGGTCCGCGCAGAGTTTTGTGTGTAGTTGTTGTCACGATATCTGCGTATTCCATTGGGTTTGGATGATGTCCTGTAGCAACCAGCCCTGCGATGTGAGCCATATCCACCATCAGGATAGCGCCCACTTCATCGGCGATTTCTCTGAATTTCTTTGTATCGATAGTTCTAGGATATGCGGAAGCACCTGCAACGATCAGCTTTGGCTTGTGCTTCAGCGCCAGTTCTCTCACATTGTCGAAATCGATCATTTCTGTTTCCGGATCCAGTCCGTAAGAAATGAAGTTGTAGGATTTACCGGACAGATTTACAGGAGAGCCGTGAGTGAGGTGACCGCCATTTGAAAGGTCCATTCCCAGAACTGTATCTCCGTAGTTCAGTACCGCCTGATATACTGCGATGTTTGCGTTAGCTCCGCAGTGCGGCTGTACGTTCGCATGGTCTGCACCGAACAGAGCTTTTGCTCTTTCGATAGCCATAGTTTCCACTTCATCTACATGCTCGCATCCGCCGTAATATCTCTTGCCAGGATATCCTTCGGCGTATTTGTTTGTCAGAGCACTTCCTGCAGCTTCCATGATTTCGTAGTTTACAAAGTTTTCGGAAGCGATCATTTCGATTTTGTTTTCCTGTCTGTTCATTTCGCGCTTGATAGCGGCACAGATTTCAGGATCTGCTTTTTCAAGGTAGTTGAAATACATTTTATTTTCTCCTTTTCATTAATTCCGTCTAATACCTGTAATTTTTCTAAAAACCAATTTAGCTTACCACGCGTTCCAGTCTCTTGAGTGCCAGTGCGATGGTCAGGCCCGGAATAACTCTGTTTCCTGTTATTTCAACACCTAAAACATCATTTATTCTTTTAAGTCTGTACTGTACCGTATTTGTATGGATTCCCATAAATTCAGCAGTTTTACCGCTGTTCATGCCTGCATCAAGAACAAAAGTCTCTAGAGTTTCAAGGAGCTGCTTTCCCTTGTTTTCGCCGGCACCTTTAAATGGTTCCAGTAATTCTGCATAATTCTTTTTTACATATCCGCCCTGCAGCTGGATATTGATGCAGTTGCTTGCCAGTGCCAGTTC
>JAGBGL010000081.1 GCA_017936025.1 Bacillota bacterium
AACAAGTGGTGCCGTAAGGAATGCTGCGCAGTGCCTCCCAGTCCTTCTGCTGGAAAGGGGTTCCTTCAGGCGCAAGCGGCAGATCGAACTCGGTACGCGTGCCGTCAAAGTATTCCCCAAGCTGTTTGGAGGCTTCGTTGTGAAGAGGTGTGTTCTCTGTCGTGAAAGGACAGTCAAAAGCCGGTTCATGGTGATCCAGGACTATCATTGTAAGGCTGTTGTTTTTGCTGACGATTCGGAGTCTTCCGACAGGGGAATCAAAATAAGTTACATTGATCATAATCGATCACCTCCTAAGCTTTATACATTTTACCATAAAAGCAAAAAAACTTGCAAATGGAGGTGGCATAAAGTAGGATTAAGGTATAAATGGGATAGGAAATTGACAAGGAGGGGTAATTATGATTTGCAAATATTGTCTTACAAAAATTGATGACGATTCTGTTTTCTGCGAAAACTGCGGAAACAGAGTGACAGATATCGGAAATAATGATGAAACTCAGCTGATTCCAAAGGTTGAAGAAAAAGTGATTCCTTCAAGGTC
Source organism: Bacillota bacterium (assembly GCA_017936025.1). Lineage (GTDB taxonomy): Bacteria > Bacillota > Clostridia > Peptostreptococcales > Anaerovoracaceae > RGIG9096. Next base: position 545 of record JAGBGL010000081.1, read on the forward strand.
AGCAGCGTTCGCAGCGACTGGAGGAAAGCCGCCGGAAAAAGATTTTTCAAAATTACTGGCTGAAATATATGATGAAAAGGAACCGGAGATGCCTCCTGCCGCAGAGGCTGAGGAACACGTTGATTCCTGTGATGAAATCGTGAAAGAGGCGGAAGAAGAAAATCACGTGGAAGCTGCAAATCACGGGAAAGAGGATATATGGGTCTCTCCGGATGTGCTGCTTCCTGCAGAGCCGGATCCGGCAGTACCTGTTTTCTGTATGGCATGCGGAAGAAAGCTTCCGGACGGCGCAGCTTTCTGTGACATGTGCGGTACACCGACAGGTGAAGTCAGTCCGGTGGATCTGACTAACATGAGGGCAAAACCAAAAGTTGCACTTCCGATACTGAAAGAATATTTTGTAAAACCGGCAGATGCTATTGATAAGGCAGTTTCGCCGGATGCCTTTTCTTTAGGTGCAGGGATACTGCTGATCAAAGATCTGCTGCTGGCGCTGATTGCTGCACTGTGCATAGAACAGCTGTCTCCTGTAATGAAAGGTTCCTGGCTGCTGGCTGGCGATACCTTCGGTTTCGGGGCAAAACTGTTCCTGATTCTGATTCTGGCAGATGTGATACTGCTGGCGCTGGTTTTCGGGGCAGGCATACTGTTCAAGGCGGCGGGCACGGTAAGAGAAACAGTTGCTGTTTGCGGGACGGCAAGTCTGCTGCCGGCTGTACTGTGGATGATAACACTACTGATGCAGGCTTTTGCACCGGCAGCGAGTCTGTGCGCGGTAATGATATCGGTTGCAGTATCCGCGGTATTCCTCGGAAGAGCTATAGGAACATCAGCTAAAATAAAAGACAGTGAGGCAATGTATATGATGATTCTGGTAATGATCGTTTATATTGCAGTTATATATGGAGGTATGACATGGATGATCGCATAAAAGAAATAATTGAACGCAGTGAAAGAATCGTTTTCTTCGGCGGTGCAGGAGTAAGCACAGAATCGAACATCCCTGATTTCAGATCTGAAAGCGGACTGTACAATGCGGTTTCAAAGTACGGTAAATCTCCTGAAACAATGCTGTCACATTCGTTTTTCATGCACCACATGGAAACTTTCTATGATTACTATAAAAACAATCTGATATATACCGAAGCTCAGCCTAATGCGGCACATATCGCACTGGCAGAACTTGAAAAACAGGGTAAGCTTACGGGCGTTGTGACTCAGAATATAGACGGGCTGCATCAGCTGGCAGGGAGCGAAAAGGTATTTGAACTCCACGGGTCTGTTCTGCGTAATTACTGCATGGACTGCGGAGAGTTCTATGATCTTGACTATATAATGGATGAAGAGAACTGTGAAAATCTTATTCCTAAGTGCAGAAAATGCGGCGGAGTAGTAAAACCTGATGTTGTTTTATATGAAGAGATGCTGGACGATGATGTTGTCAGCGGAGCAATAGATGCTATCAGAAATGCCGACACGATGATAGTCGGAGGAACTTCTCTGGTTGTTTATCCTGCAGCAGGTCTGATCAACTATTTTAAGGGTAAAGATCTGATACTCATAAACAAATCGCATACACAGTATGATGACAGAGCAACACTTGCGATACATGATTCTATCGGTAAAGTTCTGGGCAAGTGACCATAGACGGTCCGGTATAATCTGAAAAATGAAAGGAAAAGAAACGTTGAATATTTTAATTGCAAACGATGACGGAATATGGGCAGCGGGGATCAGAGCACTGGCAGATGCACTTTCTGAAGTGGCAGATATATACGTATGTGCGCCGGATTCTCAGAGAAGCGCTGCAGGACATGGAATGTCCATGAACAAACCTCTTTACGCTGAAGAAGTAGAATATAAAGGTGCAAAAAAGGCCTATGCGATTTCAGGAACTCCGGCAGACTGTGTAAAGCTCGGACTGAACCTTCTGGCGAAAGACGGAATTAAAATTGACATGGTTTATTCAGGAATAAATATGGGAAGCAATGTCGGTACGGATATTATTTATTCCGGGACCGTTGCTGCGGCTATTGAAGGAGCCATGTACGGATATCCGTCTGTGGCGGTTTCTGTAGACAGTCATGAAGCTACCCATTTTGAACTTGCGTGCAAACTGGCAGTTAATGCCTGCAAAAATGCATATTCTAAAATGGAGCCCGGTGTCGTTATTAATATCAACACACCGGATCTGCCGGAAGATGAAATAAAAGGTGTGAAATTTACAAGCATGGGAATCCGTGAATACTATGAACGCTTTGATGAAAAGACGGATGAAAGCGGAAAGATCCAGTACTGGTACGGAGGCGACAGAGTGATTTACGAAGGGCTTCCGCTGGACATTGATGTTATTGCTAATCAGGAAGGATATGCGAGCGTATCTCCGCTGCAGTTCAACCTGACGGCATACAACTGTATAGATGAAATAAAAGACTGGGGGATAAAATAATGAGTCTGATGAACAGAGAAGATACGTTACTGGTTATTATCGACTGCCAGACAAAATTGATGCCGGCAATCAAAGATAACGATGAAATTGAGGAAACAGTAGTAAAGCTGACAAAGGGAGCAAAAGTGCTGGATCTGCCTGTAATCGTAACGCAGCAGTACACGAAAGGTCTGGGCCCTACAGTGGATTCACTGAATGAAATCCTGGGGGAATATGAACCTGTAGAAAAAACGTCCTTCAGCGCATGCGGTGCTCCGGAATTCGTGGAAGCTATCAAAGCTGCAGGTAAAAAGAATATTCTGATGACAGGTGTTGAAACTCATATCTGTGTCGAACAGACAACACTGGATTTACTGGAAGCAGGATATAATGTCTACCTTATCGAAGACTGCGTAGGATCAAGAAAGAAGCATGACAAAAAGATTGCATGTCAGAGAATGGCTGCGGCAGGAGCTGTTGTAACGACTTACGAAGCGGCCCTTTATGAGATTCTCAGAGGTGCAAAAGAAGAGGGCTTCAAGGCGATTTCTGCAATTATCAAATAATTGTTCTATAGCTTTCAAAAAAACTTTTAATTGACAGAAAAGTGTGGTAAGATTTATCTATCAAAATACGAATTTTTTGTGCGATAGAAAAGCACATATTAAAGGAGGACATATTAAAATGAGAGAAGTAGTAATTGCAAGTGCAGTTAGAACACCACTGGGCAGCTTCGGCGGCACACTGAAAGGAACAGCAGCTAGAACATTAGGTGCTATCGCTATCAAAGAAGCTATCAACAGAGCTGGTATCGATCCTGCTACTATCGATGAAGTATTATACGGCTGCGTACTGCAGGGCGGTCTGGGACAGAACGTTGCAAGACAGGCTTCCATCGATGCCGGAATTCCTAAAGAAGTTCCTGCAATGACTATCAATAAAGTTTGCGGTTCCGGTCTGAGAACAATCTCCATGGCTGCTCAGATGATCAAAGCAGGCGACGCAGACATCATCATCGCTGGTGGTACAGAAAACATGTCCGCTTCCGGATATTGCATTCCTTCCGGCAGATGGGGCGCTAGAATGAACGATACTAAGATGGTAGACATGATGACTAACGACGGTCTGATCTGTGCATTCAACAACTACCACATGGGTATCACTGCTGAAAACGTATGTGAACAGTGGGGACTGACAAGAGAAGAACTGGATGCTTTCGCAGCAACTTCCCAGCAGAGAGCTTGCAAAGCAAGAGCTGAAGGAAGATTCAAAGATGAAATCGTTCCAGTAGAAATCCCTCAGAGAAAAGGCGAACCATTAGTATTCGATACTGATGAATATCCAAAAGAAGGCGTAACTGCTGAAGGTATCGCTAAACTGAGACCTGCATTCAAAAAAGACGGTATCGTAACAGCTGCTAACTCTTCCGGTATCAACGATGCTGCTGCAGCACTGGTTGTAATGTCCAAAGAAAAAGCAGAAGAACTGGGAATCGATTACCTGTGCACAATCAAATCCTACGCTTCCGCTGGTGTAGATCCATCCATCATGGGTGTTGGTCCAATCCCTGCTTGCCAGAAAGCAATGGACAAAGCTGGTCTGACAATCGACCAGATCGACCTGATCGAAGCTAACGAAGCATTCGCAGCTCAGTCCGTAGCAGTAGCTAAAGACCTGGGATTCGATATGGAAAAAGTTAACGTAAACGGCGGCGCTATCGCTCTGGGTCACCCAATCGGAGCTTCCGGTGCTAGAATCGTTGTTACTCTGATCTACGAAATGATGAAGAGAGATGCTAAAACTGGTATGGCTACACTGTGTATCGGTGGCGGTATGGGTACAACTCTGATCGTTGAAAGATAATCGGAACTGAATCAAATTCAATACATAAAATGGAGTCCTGGTGGGCTCCATTTTTTATGTGGAAGTGCATCCGGACTGAAAACGGTAATTGTCATAATTCCTTAAGATTTTCTTCAAAAGTTTGACACATTTGGAAGATATAATGAAATCACAAAAGGGAAACAGGATGTAGGGAAAAAATAGACCTTTTGTTCAAACCTTCTTAGAGATTAATAGAATAAAAACGCGAAAAGAGGAGCTGGGGGCTCCTTTTTCATTGCAATAAGTACTACTTTTGGGATATAATATTAAAGATATAAAGTAGGAGGAATAGGCAATGGCAGAATTAGATAACAAACAGGCCGGCGCCGCAGAAAGCGCATCAAATTTTATTCATAATATAATTGACAAAGACTTAGATGCCCAGAAGTATGGTGATAAGGTTCATACTCGTTTCCCTCCGGAACCGAACGGATACCTGCACATCGGACATGCTAAATCTATTTGCTTAAACTTTACAACTGCTCAGAAATACGGCGGAAAATGTAATTTAAGATATGACGATACTAACCCTGTAAAGGAAGATATGGAATTCGTAAACTCCATCGAAGCTGACGTTAGATGGCTTGGCTTTGACTGGGATGAAAGACTGTGGGCTTCCGATTATTTTGACGAAATGTACGAATGTGCAGTTCAGCTGATCAAAGACGGAAAGGCATTCGTATGCGACCTGACAGCAGACGAAATGAGAGAATACAGAGGGACTCTGACACAGCCCGGTAAAGAATCTCCATACAGAAACAGAAGCGTAGAAGAAAACCTGAAGCTTTTCGAAGAGATGAGAGAAGGTAAATACGCAGACGGTGAAAAGGTGCTGAGAGCGAAAATCGATATGGCTTCCTCCAACATCAACATGAGAGACCCTGTGATCTACAGAATCGCTCATGCGGAACACCATAATACAGGTGATAAATGGTGCATCTATCCTATGTATGACTATGCTCATCCAATCGAAGATGCTATCGAAGGAATCACACACTCCATCTGCACACTGGAATTCGAGGACCACAGACCTTTATATGACTGGGTGCTGGAAGCAATCGGCAAATGGCCGACACCTCCTCAGCAGATCGAGTTTGCGAGACTGAATCTTACTAATACAGTTATGAGTAAGAGATACCTGAAGGCACTGGTTGATGATGGCGTTGTTGAAGGTTGGGATGACCCGAGAATGCCTACTATCGCAGGACTGAGAAGAAGAGGTTTCACACCTGAGTCTATCAGAGAATTC